>DATILZ010000274.1:0-6780 GCA_035475995.1 Hanamia sp.
TTCCTCTAAGCACCCCAAGATAAAATCGGGAGAATTATACATAGGTTATTTTACCGAACTGCAAATTGAAGGAGAGTTATTAGATGCTATAGGGATTTTTAAATCTGAAACAAAAGAACCTTATTTGAAAGTAGTTCAAAAACAAAAAGACTTTGAAATAAATTATGAACCAGAAGCAATCAATATAAAAAAACTTGATAAAGGTTGCCTGATATTTAATTGTGAAAAACAGGAAGGGTATAAAGTTGCAATTGTGGATCAGACAAACCGGTCTGAAGCAGCATATTGGATCGATGATTTTTTAAAATTAAAAGTAAGGAATGATAACTATACCCAAACAAACACTGTGTTGAAGGTTTGCAGGGATTTTGTAACAAATCAAATTGATGAAGAATTTGAGATTTCTAAAACTGACAAAATAGATTTACTTAACCGCTCAATTAAGTATTTTAAGGAAAAAGAGCATTTTGATCTGGATGAATTTTCGAATGAAGTTTTATTTAATGAACAAGGAATAGAATCATTTAGAAAATTTAAGAAGAATTACGAGGAAGAATTTGATATGAATATTGGAGATTCATTTTTAATTTCTGATACAGCGGTAAAAAAACAAGCCAGGGTATTTAAAAGCGTTTTAAAACTTGATAAGAATTTTCACATTTATATTCATGGGGATAAACAATTGATCGAAAAAGGCTATGATGAAAAAATGGATATGAGTTATTATAAAGTTTATTTTAAGGAAGAGTCTTAATTCAATCCTCAATCCAAGAAGCTGGCTTATACGGAACAAAGGAAATCAAATTTGAAATGACATATGAGAGATGGAAACAGTTAAACCCCGAATGACAATTTAGAGCTCTCTTTTGGTGCCAACAAGTTGAGTTGATCTGTTGAATTTTTTTAAAATTCTTTTAAGATAAAGATTCAAAAGAGGGGTTTAAAATTTATCATGCAAACCTTAAAATTATATCCGCAAAAAAGTATGGACAGAATTGACATAATAAAAGTAACTCCAAAAGAGGTTGGACAATTACAGGAAGTAGCGAGGCAAACTTTTTTCGAAACTTTTTCAGAAGCAAATACTGTAGAGAATATGAAAAAGTACCTGGAGGAAGGATTTACAGTTGAAAAGCTAACTGCTGAATTGGAAAATCCAAACTCAGAGTTTTATTTTGCTACAGCTAATAATGAAGTAATTGGTTACTTAAAGCTAAACTTTGCACTGTCACAAACAGAGCTAAAGGACGACAAATCTGTTGAAATTGAACGCATCTATGTTCTGAAGAAATTTCAGGGCAGGAAAGCAGGGCAATGGCTTTACGAAATGGCTATTCAGGTAGCAAAGCAGAAAAATGCAAATTATGTATGGCTGGGTGTTTGGGAACAAAATGAAAGAGCCATAAACTTTTATAAGAAAAACGGTTTCATTCAATTTGATAAACACATTTTCAAATTAGGTGACGACGAGCAAACAGACATCATGATGAAGGTTGAGTTAAACCCCGGGAAATTATCCTAAGGAGAATTGGGATCCATTTACCAAGAAGAATTTATTACGCCAATGAATAAAAACAGAAACTTCTGTAAAAGTGATTGGCAATGGAATGTCCGGAACAGCAACTGTAGTTGCTCGCCCTCACACTCCTCAGGAATGCAAAGCGAAAGCTGACTGTCGCTCATTCTCCATCTGGAGTAGGAAATGTTTTAGAAATTAAATGAGCTGGTGGAAAAAGTTTCTCTAATAATTTGTATCATTGAATATAATTAAAATCAAATCCTGTTAAAATGAAATTCAGAGCCTTCAATTTTGTTGTAAAACACCGCTTTCTTTTAATCATTTTTTTATTTACTGTTATCTGTGGATGTTCCTCTTCCCGTGTTAGTAATAGTTCAAAGGAATTTTACTTTTTTCAAATGTCTGACCCGCAATTCGGGATGTTTACAGATAATCACGGATTCGAAAAGGAAACGCAAAACTTTGAAAAAGCGATAGCAGCAGCTAACCGGTTGAAGCCGGCATTTGTTATTGTGT
This sequence comes from Hanamia sp., assembly GCA_035475995.1. GTDB lineage: Bacteria > Bacteroidota > Bacteroidia > Chitinophagales > Chitinophagaceae > Ginsengibacter. The sequence continues at coordinate 2,036 of DATILZ010000274.1, forward strand.
GTGGTGATTTGGTTAATCGCACAGGTGATGCGGCTCAGATTGCTGAATATAAACGGATTGCGTCCACATTAGATCCATCTGTTCCTCTTTATAATGTAGCAGGCAACCATGATGTGGGCAATGCGCCAACCGCTGAATCACTTGCAGAGTATCGCAAAAACTTTGGCCGGGATTATTACACATTTCAGTATCGTAATCTGTATGGAATTGTACTAAACTCATCGCTGGTCTTTGATTCATCAAAGGCACCACAGGAAGCTGCGAAACAGGATGCGTGGTTGCGTGCAACGCTGGAAGGGACGAAAAAACTAAAGAATAAAAATATTGTGGTTTTTGAACACATTCCCTGGTTCATAAACGATCTTAATGAAAAAAACGGCTATTTCAATATTCCAATCGAAACAAGAAATGCATATATCGGATTATTGAAAAAATATGATGTAAAATATGTTTTTGCCGGTCACTTACACAAAAATGCGATTGGTACAGATGGAAATCTGACTATAGTTACTACCGGTCCTATTGGAAAACCGTTGGGAAAAGAACCTTCCGGCTTTCGGATAGTGACAGTAAACGGTGACAACTTTAGCTATCCATATTACAGTTTAGATTCCATTCCTGCCAGTACCAGGTAAAAGCTAAGCGTAGAAGTTTTGGTTATTGTTCTTTGTTCCTGACCAGCACTTCTTGCAGCAATAAGATGTGCAGTTTGCAAAACCGATAACAGTGCCACTTCGTAATTAACAGGCTTCTGGATCAGAAAAATGCTGAACTTTGTAGTCATACAAATAGATTAGCATCATGATTGAATTTCTTAAGCAGCCCTGGCCCTGGTACGTGGCAGGTCCTTTGATCGGACTCACAGTCCCTGTATTGTTGATAATTGGAAATAAAAGATTGGGTGTGTCTTCATCGCTTCGTCATATATGTGCAGCGTGTGCACCTTTGAAAATTCCATTTTTTAATTACGACTGGAAGAAAGAAGCCTGGAACTTGTTTTTTGTGGGAGGCATACTGGCAGGCGGTTTTATAACCGCTTCCTTTCTGATGAATGCACAGCCAATGAAAATAAATCCGAATATAGTATCTCAATTTTCAGCTTATGGTATTCATGATCTGCATTCGTCCGTGCCGTCAGAACTTTTTAACTGGCATCAGTTATTGACTGTAAGAGGACTTATTATGATGGTTGGTGGCGGCTTTATGGTTGGCTTTGGCACGAGATACGCCGGTGGTTGTACATCCGGCCATTCCATAATGGGACTTTCCAATTTGCAACTGCCTTCATTAATTGCAACCATCTGCTTTATGGCTGGTGGGTTTATCATGTCTAACCTTCTTTTACCTTTTATTTTAAAACTGTAAATAATGAATACAACTGAAGCGGAATTGGAAACGGCTATAGAAACAAACACGGACTTTGAGGTAAGCTCGCTGGATGAAATGTGTGTTAACGAATCAGAATTGCATCATCCCTGGTGGTTCAATTTAAAATATTTATTTGCCGGAATTCTATTTGGAATCATCCTGGTAAAGTCGGAAGTAATTTCATGGTTCAGGATCCAGGAAATGTTTCACCTGGCCAGCTTTCACATGTACGGTGTTATCGGATCGGCAGTAGTAACCGGAATCATCTCTGTTTTCCTTATTAAGAAATTCAACATAAAAACTATTTATGGCGAAAAGATAGAATTTCATCCAAAGAAATTGAATAAAGGGCAGGTTTATGGAGGACTTATTTTTGGGTTTGGCTGGGCTTTGACAGGTGCATGCCCAGGGCCATTATTTGCCCAGATAGGTACCGGCGCTTTAGTAGTAATTGTTACTTTATTAAGTGCCATTGCGGGAACATGGGTATTTGGATTGCTGCGGGAAAAGTTGCCGCATTGAAACCGCCAATGCGATTCACGGAAGAGAAAGGGGAGGAGATTACCTGTCTAAAACCTTGCACCTCTTCTTTAAATCTCTGCAAGATATTTATGTACAAAACTGATCGTCACAGAACCTTCACCTACAGCTCATGCTAAGCTGCTTTTGATTTCATCATCCGGCTGTCCGGTAAATAATTTTGGCGCCAATGAAATAATATTCTTGTGGCTGAAACAGTAAAAGGATCAATAATTCTGATTCTTATTCTGCTTTTTATAGAAATATTTCGCCAATCAGATACAACCTTCCTTCGCCACTGATCTCAACGCGGTCGTTTAAATACCTGCATTGTAAATAACCTTTCCGTGCTGAAAGTTGGAGTGCCGTCAGATTATTTTTATCAAGGCGCTTTGCCCAGTATGGTGTTAAAGAAGTATGCGCCGAACCGGTTACAGGATCTTCATTTACGCCTGCTGCAGGAGCAAAAAACCGTGAAACGAAATCAACTTTATCGCCTTTGGCAGTTATAATGATTCCACGGGCATTTATTTTTGAAATTGCCTGATAATTTACTTCTACTTCTTTTATCTGCGCTTCGTTTTCAAATACCAGCATATAATCGGTTTTGCCTTTAAAAGCGAACTCAGGTCTTATATTAAAGCCAGCACTTAATTCTGCGTTTAATTCAACCGGCTTTAATTCATCAGTTGGAAAATTTAATGTGAATAATTCTCCTTCTTTGCTTACCGTCAATATTCCACTTCTCAGAGTAAGAAATTGAATGCTTTTTTCACGATAGTTTTCATAATTGAACAGTACAAAAGCGGCAGCCAATGTAGCATGGCCGCATAGATCTACTTCCAGGGCCGGCGTAAACCACCGTAATTCATAAACATCTCCTTTTTTTACATAAAATGCGGTTTCGGCCAGGTTATTTTCCATGGCTATTTTTTGTAAAATTTCATCACTCAGCCATTGCTCCAGTGGACAAACTGCTGCAGGATTTCCAGAAAAAACCTTATCGGCAAAAGCATCTATGTGATATATTTTTTGTGACATAAGCGCCTATTTTTATCGATAAAAGTAATGTTTCAAAATTGTTTTTAAACATTCTGCAAATGTCAAATTGATTTTGCTCATATATCTTTAAATAAATTTCTCCGACTTTTGCAGCAATAACAAATGACGGATCAATGTCCAAAGCCATTTATATAGCTTCTTCTGAATCCAATAGCGGGAAATCCGTTGTTACGCTGGGTTTGATGAACATCTTACTGGGGAAGATCAGTAAGATCGCCTATTTCCGCCCGGTTATCCGCGAAAACGACTTACAACGCCAGGATACCAATATTCACACCATGCTCACTCATTTTGGAATAGAAACTCCTTATAATGATTGCTTTGCTTTTACTTACAATGAATTTCTGCGGTATCGTAGCGAAAACAATAATTCTTTTTTAATTGATACCATTATCAATAAGTATAAAAAGCTTGAAGATGCTTATGACTTTGTATTGGTTGACGGAATGGATTTTGAAGGCGAAGGCGCCTCTTTTGAATTTTCTTCAAACGTCGAAATTGCCCGAAATCTTTCTATTCCGATGATCCTCGTATCGAAAGCAGAGGGATATACTGCCAATGAAATCACGAGGAATATACTGGCCACTTTGCCGATCCTGCGAATGCATGATGTACCATTGCTGGCAATTATTGCCAATAAGGCAGATCCTTTGCTTGTGGCAGAATTGAATGTGATGTTCAGGCAGCGTTTGCCAAAATATTTTTTAAGCTCTGTTATTCCCGCTGTAAAAGAATTGGAAAATCCGACAATGAAGGAAATTGTAGAAGCGGTAGAGGGCAAATTATTATTCGGGCAAAATTATCTATCCAATCCGGTAAGCCATTTTATTGTGGGCGCAATGCAGTTGCAGAATTGTCTTACTCATCTGGAAGAAAATACGCTCATCGTTACTCCCGGCGACCGGGGCGATATTATTATTGCTATGATCCAGGCAAACCTTTCTAAAAATTACCCGAAAGTTGCCGGCATTATTCTCTCCGGAGGCCTTGCTCCTGATCAGCCTATTATAAAATTGGTAGAAGGTCTGGAAACTGTGATTCCAATTGTTCAGGTAGCAACCGGAACTTTTGAAACTGTGAAGAATGTTGCTTCTGTCAAATCCAGGATTTATGCAGATAATGATTTCAAAATAGACCTGGCTATTAATACTTTTGAAAAAAATACTGATACAGTTTCATTACTCGATAAGATCGTTACTTCCAAACCGGAAGGACTTACGCCGCGTATGTTCCAATATGAACTGGTAAAAAGGGCAAAACTGCAAAAGAAGCATATTGTATTGCCGGAAGGCAGTGACGATAGAATACTGGAAGCAGCAGCCAAACTTTTGAAGCAGGAAGTGGTAAAATTAACCATCCTGGGGAAGAAAGAAGAAATTGAAGCGTCTCTTAAGCGCCTGAACCTGGAACTCGATCCCAAAAATGCACAAATCATTAATCCCGCCGATTCGCCACTTTTGCCAGGCTATATTTCTACTTTTTATGAATTGAGAAAATCGAAGAATGTAAATATGGACATGGCAACTGATTTTATGAAAGATGGCTCTTATTTCGGTACAATGATGGTTTATAAAGGAGATGCTGATGGCATGGTTTCCGGATCGATCAATACTACCCAACATACGATAAGACCGGCGCTTCAGTTTATAAAAACAAAACCCGGCGTATCCATTGTTTCCTCCATCTTTTTTATGTGCCTTTCCGATCGCGTTATCGTATTTGGAGACTGTGCTGTAATTCCGAAACCTACTTCAGAAGAGTTGGCGGACATCGCCATTTCGTCCGCAGAAAGCAGC
>DATILZ010000275.1:0-10120 GCA_035475995.1 Hanamia sp.
TGGTTAGAGCACCTGACTCATAATCAGGTGGTCCCAGGTTCAAGTCCTGGTGGGACCACAAATGTTGGAAATTAATGCTGATAAGGGTTTGAAAGGATTTCTGAAATATGGAATCCTTTTTTATTTTCTTCAGTGCATTCATAAGTGCATTGCAATTGTTTTATTTCCTTCTTGAAAGTGAACCCAAAACTATCTATTTCTTTGAAAGTTTTGCTTATCTCTTCAATAGTGTCATGTTGTCTCCTGTAGTAGGGATTTGCACTTTTCTATGAGTCATCTCGTACACTCCTCATACCCTATTGATACTTAACTCATACTGTAGCCATATAGTATCTATACTGTATCTATACTGTAAGAGCGAAGGATGAATGCTTTATCTATACCTTAGCAGCGAAGGATGAATACTATCTCTAGTCCTGAAAAAGTCTCTCAATAGGCTCTCCCGATGTTTCGCTAAAAATAACTGTAAAAATTAGTTTTGCAAAGTAATAAAAAGCTCTTTCCAGTAAGACCATATATATAGCATTGAAAATAATTCAAAAAATAGTCTGGTTCTGTCAGCGCCTTAAATTTCAAATTAACAGTTAGAGGTATCAATTGAAAATTAACTTTTGTGAAGCTGCCGGGCAAAGAGCTTTCTATTTTGGAACATAAAATTAAAAAATTTATGAAAAAAAATCACTCAAGCGAGAGAAGCAAAAGAATTTTTTTTTAATCCTTTCTGAAATATAGAATTTATGTATTCTTCAACAAAAATTAATACTGGTATTCTATAAAAAACTTTTCCTTCATATCACTTTATCGATCCATCAATTATCGAGGAAAAAAACCGTAATCTACCTTCATGAAATTGAACTGATACCTGCTTTTATCATTTACTCAAAAGAATTAATTTTCTTTGCTGATGCAAAAATTTAAAAATATCATTTTTGACCTCGGTGGTGTTATCCTCGATGTGGATTACAACCTGACACGCGTTGCATTTGAGAAACTTGGAGTGGTTCATTTTGATGAAATGTATTCACAGGCAAATGCCGATAAACTTTTTCAGAAACTCGAAACAGGAGAAATTACCGATGATATTTTTTATAAAGAATTCAACCGCTGCACGGGACTGCATTTGTCTGATGAAGAAATAAGAAAAGCCTGGAATGCCATGCTGCTTTCTTTCCGTGAAAAAAGCCTGCAATTTTTAGAACGGATTCAACCTGAATATAAATTATATCTTTTGAGCAATACCAATTATGTGCATATGGCTGCTTTCAAAGAAACATTGCATGAGCAAATAGGGGTGAAAACATTGGAAGAATATTTTGATCAGGCATTCTATTCCTGCGACATTGGTTTAAGAAAACCTGACCACGCTTGTTATGATTGGGTTTTAAAAAACCTGAACATTCGACCTTCTGAAACATTATTTATAGATGATTCTTTACACAATATCCAAGGTGCAAAAAAAGCAGGATTGCAAACGATTCATTTATTAACGGGTATGCAGATTGAAGATTTGGGATTGTAATTTTAGAAAAACAGAATCTCCTCATTTCTTCTTTTGCTGGCGCTGGATATCAAAGAGGGAGCTTATTTTACTTCTTCAAAATCAATATAATCGTCTTCTTTTTGTACAGGTGGTTTTGGAGGCGGCGATTGGGAAGGCTTTTGCTGATTCTGATATTGATTCATATTATTCTGCATTTTCTCCTGCATCTCTCCAAACTGTTTTTTTATTTTTTTGGATGACTCGTACACAGGAATAATAAAATCAAAAATGAATTTATATAGAAGATATATTAAAAAAAGTTCGGCTGCTAATCTAAAGATATTCATACATACAAAAATACTGTTTTAAATTAACTGACGACATGCTGAATGTTGATTTGTTTAGTAAGCAAAATGTTATATTTTTATTGATATTCCGATCTGAAAACAGGTATCTGCAGCGTGTATTTTAAATTGGAAGAGCAATAAAACCAACATAATTAAAACGACTAAAAAAACATTTATGAGAAGCAACAAACGCGGAATGGCGATTTCAATTTTCGTAATTATCATTTCAGTTTTCAATTTTGAAAGATTGACTGACAGCGATTGTATTAGAGCCATACATGTGGTTACACTTTTAGTTTGCGGAATGGCAATTGGTATTTTTCTTATGAATTTCTTTGGCTGGCTACGCACAAAAAGAAATTAATTTTCGATTTCTCTTTTAATTAAATCAGTATTACACGGCTAATCAGTTACATCGATTTTCTGCTGGCTTTTCTTTCTGCCAATTCGTGTAAATTCGTGTAATTACTGGCAAAAAAAGAAAAATGAAACTTGGGAATTACATTACCGGAAAATGGATAGAAGGCGATGGCGACGGACAACAATTATATAATGCGGTAAATGGTGAATTGATCGCAACGGCAACGACAAAAGGTTTGGACTTTGCTTCCATTCTTGATTATGGAAGAAAAACAGGAAGCCCGGCTTTGCGCAAAATGACCTTCCAGGAAAGAGGAAGAATGCTGAAAGCATTGGCACTTCATCTTTTAGAACATAAAGAAAAATTTTACCAGATTAGTTATAAAACCGGTGCAACCCGCGCTGACAGTTGGGTTGATATAGAAGGCGGAATTGGAAACTTATTTTCAAATGCATCATTACGAAGAAAATTACCGGATGAAATATTCGCTTTGGATGGAGAAAATATTGGTTTAAGCAAAGGCGGAACTTTCGCCGCACAGCATATTTTATTGCCAAAAGAGGGCGTTGCAATTCACATCAACGCGTTTAATTTTCCTGTATGGGGAATGCTGGAGAAAATCGCGGTGAATTTACTTGCAGGAGTTGCGGCGGTAGTAAAACCTGCTTCCATTACCTCTTACTTAACTGAAGCAGTTGTAAGAGAAATTATTGCTTCCAAAATTTTGCCGGAAGGCGCATTGCAACTTATTTGTGGAAGTGCCGGAGACCTTCTCGACCACGTTACTTCACAGGATGTCATCACATTTACAGGTTCTGCATCTACCGGGTTGATGCTGAAATCCAATCCAAATGTGCTTCAGAAAAATGTACCTTTTAACCTGGAAGCTGACTCGTTAAATTGCATTGTTTTGGGCGATGACGTAACTCCTGAAATGCCTGAATGGGATATTTTTATAAAAGAAGTAAGAAAAGAAATGACTTCTAAATGCGGACAAAAATGCACCGCTATCCGCAGAATTTTTGTTCCTGAAAATAAAATGGAAGATGTGTGGAAAGCTATTAGTAAATCATTAGCCCAAACAATCATCGGCAATCCGGAAAATGAAAAAGTAAGAATGGGGGCGCTTGCCGGGCAATCACAAAAAAAAGAGGTTTTAGAACAAGTTCAAAAATTGCTTGCTTCTTCACAAATACTTTATGGAAGCCTTGATAGCGTAGAATTGATTGATGCGGATGATAAAAAAGGCGCTTTTATAAGCCCGCTTTTATTGAAAAACGAAACGCCTTTCGCAAGCGGTGAAGTTCATAATGTAGAAGCATTTGGCCCCGTAAGTACCATCATGCCTTATAAAAATACAGATGAAGCGATTACTCTCGCCAAGCTTGGAAAAGGAAGTTTATGCAGTTCTGTGGTTACAGTAAACCAACAATTTGCAAAGAATTTCATTTTGGGCGCCGGCACTTTTCATGGAAGGATTTTGGTTTTAAACAGAGATTGTGCGAAAGAAAGTACCGGTCATGGTTCCCCGTTGCCAATGCTGATTCATGGTGGACCGGGACGTGCTGGTGGCGGAGAAGAAATGGGTGGTTTACGTGGCATAAAACATTATATGCAAAGAGTGGCCGTGCAGGGTTCGCCAACAGTGCTTACTGCAATTACAAATGTTTATCAACCTGGAGCAGCGGGTAAAATTGACTCGGTTCATCCTTTTAAAAAATATTTTGAAGAATTAGAAATCGGTGATCAATTAATTAGTGAAAAAAGGAAAATTACTTCAGCAGATATTGACAGGTTTGCTGATCTCAGCGGCGATCATTTTTATGCGCATATTAAAACAACAGACTTTACTGACACCATGTTTGAACAACAAGTCGCACATGGATATTTTATCATGAGTGCGGCTGCTGGTTTATTTGTAGACAGTTATGAAAAAAATCCGGTGCTATTAAATTATGGAATTGATGAATTGCGCTTTACAAAACCGGTTCATTCCGGCACGAAAATTTATGTAAAATTTACCTGTAAGGAAAAAATTTCGCAGGAACTGAAAGAAATTACTCCGGAAACAGCGCATGTAAAAGGAATTGATATTCCAAAAGGAATTGTAAAATGGTACGTGGAAATTTTGGATGAAACAGAAGAGCCTTTGATTGGAGTTGCAACGATTTTGACGATGGTTAGAAAGAAACGCTGATTTAAAAAAAAGAAATAAAATATATTTGAATCAGAAACAATAAAATTTTTATGAACGACATCAAAGAAGGATATGTAAAATCGCACACAGAGCATGGAATTACCACCATCGAATTTTTTCATCCACACAGTAATTCTTTACCCGGAAAGATTTTAGATTCACTTGCACAGGAAATTCATTATGCAGGTACCCACGATACCAAAGTAGTTATTTTAAGAAGTGCCGGCAATGGCGCTTTTTGCGCTGGCGCAAGTTTTGATGAATTAATTGCTGTGAAAAATGAAAAAGAAGGAATGGATTTTTTCTGCGGCTTTGCCAATGTAATTAATGCCATGAGAAAATGCCCTAAGTTCATTATTGGTCGCATTCACGGTAAGTGTGTTGGCGGCGGCGTGGGACTTGCAGCTGCTGTCGATTATGCAATCGGCGTAAAAGAAGTTGAGGTAAAATTGAGTGAACTTGCAATTGGTATGGGTCCTTTTGTAGTAGGCCCCGCGATAGAAAGAAAAATAGGCCGATCGGCCTTTAGCCAGCTTGCAATAGACACTACTTTATGGAGAAATTCGGATTGGGCAAAGCAAAAAGGTTTGTTTGCAGAAGTGCATCAATCTGTGCATGATCTTGATGAATCAGTTTACAGATTGGCAAATACACTGGCACATTCAAACCCGGATGCAATGGCAGAAATGAAAAAATTATTCTGGCATGGAACAGAAAACTGGGATACACTTTTAAAAGAAAGAGCAGCGATAAGCGGCCGGTTGATTTTGAGCGATTTTACAAAGAAAGCAATTGAGACATTTAAAAATAAACGGAAAGAAAAATCATAAAGTACATGGTTTTTAATTCAATCTCAAACCTTTTAAATCTTGTACTATGCAATGGCAGGGAAGAAGAGAAAGTTCTAATGTTGAAGACAGGCGCGGCATTACCGGTGGCGGAATGGCGATTGGAGGTGGCGTAATAGGGGTGATATTTATTCTCGCCAAATTTTTATTAGGTGGCGGAGATTTGAATGATCTTCAACAATTGGTGCCACAGCAGCAACAGGAATTGACAACAGAACAAAAAGCTGCACAGGATACTGAAGCGACTTTCGTAAAAGTTGTTCTTGCAGATACAGAAGATGTGTGGACAAAAATTTTTAGTGATATGGGCCGAACTTATACAGATCCCACTTTGGTTCTTTTTAGCGGCACAACGACTTCAGCCTGTGGAAATGCAAGCGCAGCAACTGGTCCGTTTTATTGCCCTGTTGATCAGGATGTATATATTGATCTCTCTTTTGCACAGCAGTTAAAAGATCAGTTTGGAGCAACCGGCGAATTTGCTATGGCTTATGTGGTGGCGCATGAAGTAGGCCATCATGTGCAGGATTTGCTGGGCATTACAAAGAAGATGCAACAAATTCAGCAGCAGGTAAGTGAAACACAATACAACAAATACTCTGTAGCGCTGGAATTGCAGGCGGATTTTTATGCAGGGATTTGGGCGCATTATGATCAGAAAATGAAAAATGTAATTAATCCTGAAGACATCCAGGATGCATTGAATGCTGCAAACGCAATCGGTGATGATCGTTTACAACAGGAATACCAGGGAACCGTTACGCCGGATTCCTTCACACATGGCACTTCTGCACAAAGAATGTATTGGTTCAAAAAAGGCTACGATACAGGCGATATGAACCAGGGCAATACGTTTGCCGCGGAAAATCTTTAATTGTTAACTCATTATCCCGTTAATACAACACCTGGCAATTTTCGCAATAAAAGCTCCTCCGGTGTGTTTTGCCTAAATGTTTTTTTACAAAAGGAATATTGCATCTGGGACAAATCGTTTTAGTATGCGCCAGCCAGTGTTTTCTCAAAACATATTGCTTTTTCCATTCCAAAAAATCAAAACTATAATTGCGTGCTTCTTTTATCAATTCATCTATTTTTTTTGCAGGAATATTCCCGACTTTACTTTCCGGCTGAATTTTGGTTCTGAACAGTACTTCATTTTTGATAATATTTCCAACACCGGTAAAAATATTCTGATCCAGCAGCGCATCACAAACAAGCGTTTCAGGAATCTTTTTTAATTTTTCTTTAGCAGCTTTTGGATCCCATAAATCACTCATTACGTCGGATGTCCAGTCATAGATTTCGTCTAAATTTTCTTCAAGAAATTTTACAGAACATGTGTAGAAATTCATTTCTCCCTCATCAAAAATCAGGCGAAGCCTGGGCGCACGGTCTTTTTGTTCATTCATCTTATAACTGCCAAAAAGCATGAAATGAATTTTGACCGTGAAGTCTTGAAAACAAATTAAAAAATGTTTCCCCCAACTTTTAAAATCAATAATTTCCTGTCCGGATAGTCGCTGAATATCCTGTTTGCTGTTGCCTTCTACTCTTATAATTTTTTTCCCAATAAAAGGTTGAACTTCTTCTTTTAAAATAACAATTGACGGGCCTTCGGGCATGAATTAAATTTTTGACTGTACTTCAAAAGTTAAACCAACATTTTCTTTTAAAACAAAATAGAAATCAGCCATATTTGTTTCTTTGCTGCTAAATGTTTCTGATAAATTTTAAATTTGTTTGAACAGAATTTATTTATGACAGAAAAAACAATGCCTCTCTTTTTCTCCACACAATCTTCTTTTAGAAAATGGTTAGAAAAAAATCATGGTAAAGCCAAAGAATTATTGGTTGGTTTTTATAAAGTAAACAGCGGCAAAGAAAGCATGAGTTGGAGTCAATCTGTTGATGAAGCGATTTGCTTCGGATGGATTGATGGCGTCAGAAAATCAATAGATTCCGAAAGTTATTCAATTCGCTTTACGCCAAGAAAACCGGGAAGTATCTGGAGCGCAATCAATATTCAAAAAGTTGAAAACCTTTCAAAACAAGGATTCATGCATCCTTCGGGACTTGCTGCTTTTGAAAAGAGAAAAGAACATAAATCGCGGATTTATTCTTATGAAAAACCACCGGAAAATTTATCAAAAGATTTTTTAAAAAAATTTCAATCAAATAAAAAAGCGTGGAAGTATTTTCAATCAATGGCGCCTTCTTATCAGCGCACAGCCATTCATTGGGTGATGAATGCAAAACAGGAAAATACAAGAATAAAACGTGTTGCAGAATTAATAAATGACAGCGAAGCCGGAAGAAAAATAAAAATATTGAGCTATTAAATGCATGTTAAACTCAGCGATGGAAAAAAGGAAAAAAATCATGGCGATTTGTGGAAGTACCAGAATAAATTCAACCAATCACAGGTTGATAAAGGCAATTGCAGAACTTTCAAAAGATAGTTTTGATATTGAAATTTATAACCGCATTGAGCGTTTGCCGCAATTTAATCCGGATAAGGATAAGGAAAATGCACCGAAAGAAGTGCTTCGTTTCAAACAGTTATTAAATGGGGCAGATGGAGTAATTATTTGTACACCTGAATATGCACATGGCGTACCCGGAAGTTTGAAGAATGCGATTGACTGGACAGTTGGAACCGGTGAGTTTTCAAACAAACCAGCAATGCTCATTACTGCTTCTACTGATGGAAGATATGCTCATGAATCTTTGTTAGAAACCCTGCGCGTGATCGAAGCCAAAAACATTAACCATCTTCAGCTTTTAATTTCTTTTGCTTCTCCCAAAATAAGTACATTGAACCAGGTTACTGATGTGAAAACACTGGTTGAAATAAAAACTTTATTGGAAATATTTGAACAAACGGTTAATGAAAATGCGATAAAAGCTGGCTGAAATATGCAATACAATAAACGAACAAATATCCCCTGTTTTTTATTAATCTGTTCAAATGAATTCAACCCTTTTTAATTTTTTATTTCCCGGTATGCGATTTGAAGAATAACAAAAAACTCAATTCATGCAGGGAACAATACTCCAGTATTTTCATTGGTATTTACCATCTGACGGATCACTTTGGAAACAAATAAAAACAGAAGCACCGCGCCTTAAAAGCATGGGATTTACAGCAATTTGGTTTCCGCCGGCATATAAAGGAGCAGGTGGAGATCACAGTGAAGGGTATGACCCTTACGATTTATATGATTTGGGCGAATTTGACCAGAAAGGTTCTGTACGCACCAAGTTTGGTACAAGGCAGGAATACCTGGATGCAATAGATGCCGTGCATGCAGCCGGGATGCAGGTGATTGTAGATATAGTTTTGAACCATAAAGCCGGGGGAGATGAAATTGAAAGAATAAAAGTAGTGAAGGTGGACGAGTCCAATCGCACCAGAGTCATTTCAGCGCCATTTGAAATTGAAGCTTTTACTAAATTCACTTTTCCCGGGCGTAACAAAAAATATTCTGCATTTCAATGGAATTATATGTGTTTTTCGGGTGTGGATTGTGCCAATGATCTAAACGAAAAAGGCATTTTTAGAATTCTGAACGGTTACGGAGATTCATGGGAAGAAATGATCAGCAGTGAAAAAGGTAATTATGATTTTCTCATGTTTAATGATATAGATTTCAGGAATGAAGCGGTTCGTAAAGAACTGATAGATTGGGCAAAATGGTATTGGTATCAAAAGAATTTTGACGGAGTAAGACTCGATGCGGTGAAGCATATTACTCCTTCGTTTTATGTAGAGTGGTTAAAGGAACTTCGCGAAAATGCAGGTAAAGAGATTTTTGCTGTCGGTGAATTCTGGGCGCCGGGTTTTCTTGACTTGTTATTAAAATATATTGAAGCGACGAATGGAGAAATGAGCTTGTTTGACTCCTCATTACAAACAAATTTTCACAATGCTTCTGAAAGGAGAAACAAATATGATATGCGGAAAATCCTGGACGAAACTTTAGTGAAAGCGATGCCTGAAAAGGCGGTCACACTTGTTGCTAACCACGATACCCAGCCTTTGCAAGCTTTGGAAGCGCCGGTAGAAGCATGGTTCAAACCATTGGCTTATGCTATTATCCTGCTGCGCGAAGAAGGATATCCATGCGTTTTTTATCCCGATCTTTATGCAGCGCATTATAAAGACCACGGCCCTGATGGAAAAGAATATGAAATATGGCTGGATAAAGTACATGAGTTAGAAAAACTTTTGGAAGCTCGTTGCAAATATGCTTTTGGTGCACAACGTGATTATTTTGATCATGTAAATTGTATTGGCTGGATACGCGAAGGTGATGATGAACACACTGGTTGCGCGGTTTTAGTTTCTAACAGCGATAAAGGATTTAAAAATATGGAAATTGGAAAAAGGTACGCAGGAAAAAGATTTATAGATTTTCTTGGGAAAAATCCCGGAGAAGTAGAGATCAATGAGGATGGCTGGGGAAATTTCTTCGCACCCGGAGGCTCTGTTTCTGTCTGGATTGAAAAATAAAAAATACTTTTGGAAATATTTGTTTATTTACTGCACCGATAATTCGCTCAATTTATTAACTGTATTCCAGTTGCGGGTTGTCGCTTTTACTTTTAATTTTTTTTCAAAGAAAGTATTGGAGATTTTCGTCTCACCATAACCGTTAGGAACATATAAATAAACTTCTTTTCCGCTGATCATAAATTTATCTGGTGAAAAATCCATCTTTTCAATACTTTCCACATTCTCTTTATCCGGTATATTTGAAAGAAACGTTACATGCAGTTTTTTTTGCTCAATATTTTTTTCTTTTAAAAATGGATTTGCAGCAATGATTTTTCTGATCTCATCTTCACTTCTGATAATTACCGGAACATGAAAGTCATATTTTTTAA
>DATILZ010000276.1:0-4727 GCA_035475995.1 Hanamia sp.
TTACATGATTGAAAAATTGAAAAACATGATTGTTTTTTGGGGTGATTAGGTAGGAAAAGAGGAAATAGGGATGGTTTTTGAGGGTGTCAGGTGAGAGACTGTAAAATTAACTGTCACCATTAATTCCTGAATTTAAAACCAGTTAATTGAAAATTTTCCCATCAATGCCGGGTTATTAAAAGCTGGTTTTGAGTTGTATTTGCGCTACTAATATAAAGCCTGGTTTTATTTTTTAAATGCCTGAAAGATAAGGTGTAAAAAAATTGTTTGGGGAAAGAATAGCGTATTTTAGCGTAAATGCAAACGTAACTGGCTATTAGAACGCGACTCTTTAACATCATGAATGATAAGACAGTATCTAACAATAGTTTTCTTTTTAATATTTTGTAGAACAGCTTCTTTTGGCCAGCCAATTTATGATAGTTTAAAAATTAGCGACCCTTCACTTTTAAAAAAAGATTTTCTTGTATTCAAAACTGCTTTAAAACAAAATTACCCTTCCTTGTATCGGTACAAAGACAAAACCACAATAGAGAAATTATTTGATAGTTGTTATTCAGCAATAAATAAAGCAACAACAGAAATAAAGTTTTATTCAATAATAAAGTTTCTACTAAGTGCCATTGAAGATGGACATTTGTCTTGCAGTCCTTCGGATGAGTTTAGAAAATATTATGACGAATATGAGAAGTATTTTCCCTTGCAATTAAAATTTATAAAAAACAATGCTTTTATCGTTTGTAGTAAACAGGCGTACTTGGCACCTGGAACACAAATTTTATCTATTGACGAAATTCCAATTAATAATATCAAGAAAAATCTGTTTCGGTATATAGTTTCTGATGGCGCTATTGAAACTAAAAAATATTATATTTTAAGCAACACTTTTTGGTTTTACTACAATATGGTTTATGCCCAAAAATCGCTTTTTAATATCAAGTACAAAGAAAAAAATGGAAAAATTGGTACAATAATGATTAATTCAGAATTAAGAAAAAATATTGGATGTGATAAAAATCATTTGACTCAAGAAAATAATCTTCAACTATCTTTTCCTTCTCAAAATATTGCTCTACTCACTATTAAGACATTTAGTTATCAACAACTATTCGAAAATAAAGAAGACTTTCCAGCTTTTCTTCAATCTGCATTCAAAGAAATTAAAGAGAAAAAAATAGATAAACTGATAATTGATTTAAGAGGAAATGGCGGAGGCAGAGACGTTTATGGTTCCTTACTTTATTCTTATTTGACGGATAAGGATTTTAGTTATTATACATCATTAGAAACAGTTAAACGAAAATTAACAGTAGAAGAACATCCTAATTTACAAATACAAATACCAAATGAAAATAACTTCACGGGAAAAGTGTTTTTCTTAATAAATGGCTTAAGTTTTTCTGCAACAGCAGAATTTTGTTCAATAGCAAGGAGCAATAAAAGAGGAAAATTTATTGGAGAGGAAACCGGAGGAGGATACTATGGAAACACATCCGGGAAATTTGTTGACACGACTTTGCCAAATTCTAAAATTAGTATTTCTATTCCAACAACAAAATATGTTATGGCTGTAAGAAAGGACAAATTCAAAGACAGAGGTATTATTCCAGATTATACCGTGAGATCAAATATTAGTGACATTATTGAAAATAAAGATGTACAACTAAATTTTGCGCTTAAGATAACAAAACAAGAATAACACCGCTTACAAATAAGACTTCGTCGGGCACGTAGTGCCTCCGATGAAGTCGCATGTTGTACGGAACCGGGCTGTGAAAATTATTTTCTGGTTATGGGGATTGCGTAGAGTAGCTTTGTTTTCGCAGTTGCTTTCACGGAAGACTTTGTTGTGGTTTTGGTTGGTATCAATAAGTTCTAAGGTACCATTTTTAGATTTTCAGCAGTAAATATATATGCGCTTTTCAAAAGGGCTTTCCATTTTTTTGGTTGATGTTGGTTTAATAGACTCTGAGAGAAGATCCTGAAAGTTTAAATTACTGATATCGAAGGAAAAGTGCGGCTGCTTCACCAACAAGAATTGAACGAAACTGTGTCTTTAAAATTGAATTAGCTGAGAAATCAAGGGCGATTTTGCTTACCTAAACAAATGAAAAGTAATAAAACTCATCACATAAGCCAATCCCGTCATGTAAAGAAGCATGATTATCGGCCATTTCCAGGTATGGGTTTCGCGTTTTACAACAGCTAAAGTACTCATGCATTGCATCGCAAGCGCATAAAAAACCAAAAGCGATAAACCAGCTGCGAGTGTATAAACTTTTTCTCCATTTGGCCAGGTGGCAGCGCTCATTTTTTGGCGAAGTGTGGCGTTGTTTTCATCTGCATCATCTCCCACGCTGTAAAGTGTTGCCATTGTGCCAACAAATACTTCACGGGCAGCAAACGAAGTAATAAGCGCGATCCCTATTTTCCAATCGTAACCCAGCGGATGAATCACCGGTTCGATAGCTTTTCCCAGAATTCCGGCATAAGAATTTTGAAGGTGTTCGGTACCTTCTAACTTACGATATTCTTTTTCCCGGGAAGGATTTTGCTGAACAAGCGTAGTATATTTTGCAGTTACAGCTTTCATTTTTTGTGGCGGTCCAAAAGTACTTAAAATCCAAAGCAGCAAACTGATAACCATGATTACTTTTCCAGCCTCGAATACAAAAATCTTCGCCCTTTCAATCATAGTAGAAACGATATTTTTCCATCTTGGACCCCGATAAGTAGGAAGCTCAAGAATGAAGAAACTCTTTTCTTTACTCTTGATAAACCACTTCATTACATAAGCTGCAAGCAACGCCATAAAAGTTCCAAGGAAATACATGAGCATCATTACCAAACCCTGCAAGCTGATAAATCCAAGATACATTTTGTGCGGAATTACCAAGGCGATCAAAACGGTATAAACCGGCAGCCTTGCGCTGCAACTCATCAGTGGCGTACACATGATGGTGAGCAATCTTTCTTTTTTATTTTCAATACTTCGTGCACTCATAATTGCAGGAACGGCACACGCAAGACCGCTTACCATGGGCATTACACTCTTTCCATTCAGGCCCGCTTTGCGCATGATCTTATCGGTTAGAAAACTGATCCGCGCCATATAACCAGTGTCTTCCAGCAAAGTAATGAGACCGAATAAGATCATAATTTGTGGAACAAAAACAATAATTCCACTCAATCCCGCAAGAATTCCATTTACAAAAAGATCAGTAAGCCATCCTGCCGGAAGCACTCTTGTAAGCCATCCGCCGGCTTCTGCAAATGTCCATTCAATGCCATTCATCGGAAACTGGGCAAGCACAAAAATGCTTTGGAACAATAAAAAAAGCACAGCCATCAAAATCAGGTATCCCCAGGTACGATGCAATAAAATATCATCCAGTTTTTGAGTAAACAACGCTTTTTGCAAAGGATCCGTTTCCACCACCGTTTGCTTCATGATGGTTTTTATTTTGCCATACCGTTGCAAAATTTCTTCCGCCTGTGTTTTTACCGGATTAAATTTTGTTTCAACTTCAATATTTTCAATAGCATCCTGTGTTTCATTATTCAAATCAAAATTTTCATGATTGATCAGATAATGAATCGCACGATAATCACTGATCTCCGGAAAAATATGCCTTACTTTTTTTATCGCACATTCGGCCATTGGCTCCATATTGATAAAATCGCGATCAGGAAAATGATTCAGATTTTGAGCTGCGTTTGCAATGGCACTTTTTAATTGTGCCATTCCTTTATTTTTTCGTGGATTAACGGGGATTACAAAAACCCCTAATTCTCTTTCCAAACCTGCCACATCTACCTGGATATTATTTTTCTTCGCAATATCCATCATTGTCAAAGCGATCACAACAGGGCGTTTCAGATCTATAATCTGCGAGCAAAAAAGAAGATTCCTTTTTAAGTTGCTCGCATCGGCCACCAGCACAATTATATCCGCTTTTATGTGCGGATCCTGTTCCAGCAATACTTTATAAGCCACCCATTCGTCATGTCTTTTTGGGTAAAGGCTGTAGGTTCCGGGAAGGTCAATGATTTTTGCAGATAGCTTTTCAGAAATTTTAGAAGTGCCGGTTTTCTTATCAACCGTTACTCCCGGGAAATTCCCAACTTTTTGATTTAAGCCCGTAAGCGAATTAAACAGCGAACTTTTTCCGCTGTTTGGATTTCCTACTAAGGCAATATGTAGCGGTTGGCTCAAATTAAACTAAGATAATGGGCAAAAGTAATTGCGGACAGTTAAAAAACTTTTACGAAATCAGGAAAGAGATAGTTGGCATGAAATTTTATCATAACCTTCACTAATAGTTTCATCTTAAATTTGCCCTTTAAAAATAGTATCGGCTTATGAAAAATATTCTCCTTTTCTTAATACTTATATCGCAAGCTGTAGCTGGTCAGAAATTAAAAAAATCTGACAAGGCGATCATTGAAAATCTGAAAACTGAAATCACTTACCTGGCAAGTGACAAGCTGGAAGGCCGCAGCACAGGCACCCCAGGCGAAAAATTAGCATATGAATATTTATCTTCTGAATTTCAAAAGACCGGATTAATTCCAAAAGGCGATGGAAATACTTTTATCCAGCCGTTTGAAATTAATGAAGGAAAAGAAATTCTGCCAGCAACCCATTTACAGATCAATGATACCATGTTGGAAAACGGAAAGGACTTTTTTCCTTTTATATTCAGCGCTGAAGGAATTGCCAAAGG
>DATILZ010000277.1:0-4242 GCA_035475995.1 Hanamia sp.
GTACTCTCTTCCGGATTCATCACGCACCGGCAAATAGTTACTTAAATATGTGAGACTCCCAATTTTTTGCTCCTGGAAAAACTGCACATCTTTTAATTTACTCAAATGATAAAAGGCAACAGGATCCATCTTTTCACTGACAATTCCTTTATTATATGGTAGTGGTACAGAAGAAACCTTCAGATTACCATTCAAATCATAAAGATTGATATCAGCAGCATGAATATTGGACACACGGTTAATTACTTCCTCCAATTTATTATGGGGTAAATTTTCAAAATTTAAAACGCGGTAATCATTTACAGGAATTGTATCAATGGCTCCTCTCAGTTCATTTTCCATTACATGTATCGTGCGGCTCAACTTCTCACGATTGTTACTATGATAGCGGCTTATAAAAAAAAGAATGGTGGTAACACCAATTACAATGAAAGAAAAAATGCTGACGAGGATGATTGTTCCATGTACCTGGCTACGGATATTTAATTGAACTAAAGATCTTAGGTTTGATTTAATTTTTGATTCCTCAAGAAAATGATGTGCAAGATTAAAGAAGATTGCAATCAATAAAAACGAACAAAATAAATAGGCAAATAAAGTAACAGATTCTATAAAAAACCGGTCCTGCCGGGCAATCACAATTACTTTGTCTGCATTAGCTTTATACCATAATTCTTCATAGCCATTTTTCTGAACGGTGCGGAATTCATTGTACGTAAAATTGTTGTTATCAATATCGGTTGTAAAAGGGTAATCGTTGTAGCTGCTGCTTAACTGGTTGTTATTATACACAGCAAAAGCATAGACAGGTGAGCTTTCTATCGAATTATTATTTCCTTTCGAGAAGAGCTCAGGATATAATGCATCGCTTTTATATCTTTTTGGTTTTGAAATAATAAAAATATAACCTTGTTTTAACCCACCTGTATCGGTAATTTCTTTTTTACTGATATAATTAAACCTGTCGTAAGAAATATCATAATAATAAAGATCAGGAATGTCGGTTGGTTTGCCTTGGGTTTGTATAATGGCATTTAAAGAATTATAAGTAGTTGAATCCTCATTAAACAAAGGCATTTCGGCAGCATTAAACGTATATATCTTTGTATCGTACTTATTCAGATAACCGGAAAAATTTTCATTGATCAGGCTATCTTTTAAAAATTTATTCTCATCCCGATTTTTAAACCGGTAAAAAATATTGGAGAGATAATCATTCCTAAAATCCTTTAGAATAATATTTACAATAACAGGCCCGGATGGATCAGCTTTATTGGCAAGGTTTTCGGCGAAATGTTTTCGCTCTTCCAGTTCCTTTGTACGATTTTGAAAAACAATAATGGAAGTGATAGAAAGGGAAAAGAAGAAAACCCAAAAAATAAATTTTGAAGAGACCAGATTGTATGCCTGCAATAAAAGAAATTTGAAATTAAGCAGATACAAAAAAAGCAAAAGCCAGAGTAACACGGCAAGTTCAAAACTTAGATGAACTGAGTGTAATCTGAAAGTTAAAATAATGAGTCCGGCAATGGTCGTGATGAAATAGAGTAAATATCTTTTGTTGCCTAAAAAGACATTCAATGGTTGAAGTAATAATTGAATAAGGAAAAAATATCCGGTAGCGACGCAACTTAAAACAATAAATCCAATAACGCTGTAGATGTTTAACGTAAAAAAATTGATCACATCAAAAGATATCTGCGAATCAGCTACCAGCGTTTGGACTGTATAACTTCCTGTGAGCGTAAACACAATCATTACTACACAAATAGAAACGATTGTTGCATATTTAAAAAATTCATTTTTGAATTTGATCTTGGAGAAATCGAATCTGAAATGAAGCCAGATAAATAAAACGACCCAAATAAATAATAATGAATTGATGAGAAGATCACCAAGTGAGCGCAAGATAAAATTAGCGCCATATACAGAAGGATTAAATAACTCCAGCGCTTTAAAATTTAGCGGAAAAGGAAATAAGTAACTCAATATCCGCAAAATGATCAATGGCCCTATCAGAACCAGAAAGCCAACCCAGAAGCCTTTTTTCGCTACATAATAATTTGCAAGTTTGTGAAGAAAAAAAAGAATAAAAACAGAGGCCAGTATTTTTAACAAGATTGCCAGCATATTATAATGGCGAAGGGGATTACTTAGCTGTTTCAGATAAAAAAACGGCTTGCCTTGCCCATCATTAATTACATATCGTGTTGGTGAAAGACTGATATCATAGGTTTTGTCGATATTTTTTTCTGCAACAAAAGAATTGTGTAAATATTTATTCTCAATGTAATAATTCCATTTTACAGGAATTAAAAAAATCATCTTATAAAATGATCCTGAAGAGCTTTGGAAATTTCTTGTATCAATAACATACCAGCCATTTAATAATCTATGAAAAGTGGTGCCATCAGGCAAATCTAAAATGGTAGAATCAGGTTCTATCACCTGTGTATTCCAAAATACAGGAATCAGTTTGTTCGATTCAGAAATTTTATAAAAGAAAATAAAATACTCTTTATCAACCTGAGAAGTTAATTGTTGTTCGTTATATTTTCCTGCCGCAATTTTTTTTATTAAAAGCGTATCAGAGCAGAAAGCATTAATTTCTTTTTGTTTTCTATTAATGTCTTTCTGAATTACTTTTTGCGCAGCATTTGAAGTAGAACTTCCACTCCAGTAATTATTGATAATAAAAGCAAAAGTCAATAACCATGCTGCGGCTATCAGCAAAAAAGAATTTCTTTTAAGAAAACTATCGTTGGTTATCAGGTTCAATTTCAGTGTTTTGTTTTTTAATTTCATCCCATATAGCGTCCATTTCGGCAAGGGTCATTTCACTAAGGTTCATCCCTTTTTTCAAAACTATTTCTTCCATTAATGTAAATCTTTTTATAAATTTTTTATTCGTTAACTCCAGTGCATTTTCCGCATCTACTTTTAAAAATCTTACATAATTAATTACTGAAAAAAACAGGTCACCTGCCTCCTCTTCAATATGCTCATTATTCGCTGATTCCACTGCTTCTAACAATTCACTCTTTTCTTCCTCTACTTTTTCCCAAACCTGTTCTTTATTAGCCCATTCAAAACCAACCTGCTTCGCTTTTTCCTGGATACGCATTGCTTTTACCATTGCCGGCAAAGACTTTGGAACTCCACTCAGAACTGACTTTTTTCCTTCAGCAAGTTTTATTTGCTCCCAGTTTTTCTTTACATCTTCATCAGTCTCTGCCTTCACATTTCCATAAATATGCGGATGTCTTTTTATCAGTTTTTCGCAAATCCCATCTATTACCTCCTGTAAAGTAAATTTATTTTGTTCATTGCCAATTTTGGCATAAAAAAGAACATGTAATAATAAATCGCCCAGTTCTTCTTTTATTCCATCCCAGTCTTTGTCAGTAATGGCATCTGCAAGTTCGTAGGTTTCTTCGATAGTTTGCTGCCTCAAAGTGTGAATGTTTTGTTTCTTATCCCATGGACATTTTTCACGTAGTTCATCGAGGATTTTTACCAGGCGGCTGATGTCAGCAGGTTGATTCATTAATTGAAATTTTAGATTTGAAAAATAGAAACAAAAGAAAAAATGGTAAAGAGAAATGCGATCAAAATGAAAAAAGAAAATAAAAACAAAATGTATTTCAGAATCGTCTTGAATCTTCTTTGTTCATAAAAATTCCGCATCGCTTTATACATGTAAAACAAAATTACCCATGTAAGCAAATTACTGAAAATGCCCATCCGGTTTAAACCCGGAAATTTTTCTAATTGCTGAATTCCAATTTCAAAAAGCATTGCAATAAAAACAAAAATGTACAAATGAATTGTAAAAATTACATGGCTTACATAATAAAACTTTTTTTGACGGATGTATAATAATTTTAATAGTAATGCGACAAATGGAAGAGAAACGAACAGCATTTGTGGAAAGTGATGCATAATGCTTTCAATAAAATCACTTATAAACTTTCCACTCCGATTACGGTATTTTTCCGATAGCTCAATTTGTTTATAAGAAACATGTCTTTTGAACCATCCTGCCTTTATGTGGCCTTTTGCAAGAGCCGAGTCATATTGTTCTTTACTATGATAGCGCTCGGTTTCGCGGTTACCAAAAAAATGTATTGTAGCATTGTTCTTTGTGCTATCGGCGTATTGTTTAAATTGTTCGTGGTTCATCGGCACACCATGATTCAGTAGTTTGGTAAAATCGCTGAATTTGGCGGGCGGTAATGAATC
>DATILZ010000278.1:0-1731 GCA_035475995.1 Hanamia sp.
AAACAGTCGCCTCCTATTGATCAGATAGGATGGAATATAAAAGATGGAGGTGTTCAGATATTCGTAAATACACACGATCCTCAAAACAACACTACTTTTTATCGCTGGGAATACCAGGAAACATGGGAATTTCATTCGCAATATTATTCCATGTTGAAATACAATCCTGTTGATACAAATGTAATTCCGAGAACAGAGCCCGTTTATCAATGCTGGCGTTCTCAAAATTCGACCAATATATTATTAGGTTCTTCCGCCAAGCTAAAAGAAGATGTAATTAATGCCGCGCCGATACTTTATATTCCAAACCACGACAAGAGAATCAGTGTTTTATATAGTATCATGGTTACCCAATATGCATTAGATTCCAGCGGTTATAATTACTGGTATGCAATGAAAGGCAACACAGAAAATGTAGGTTCTATTTTTGATCCCCAGCCGAATATGACCCGTGGAAATATTCAGTGTACTACTGATCCTTCTGAAACAGTAATTGGATATATTGGAGCAGGAAACGCAGTACAGCAAAGAATTTTTATTCGTAATGCTGACCTTCCCGCCGGATGGAATCTAATGCCAGACTGCATCGAATCTCTAGTCCCAAATATTAAAGATAGCTTACTGTTTTATTTTTCTAATAATAGTTTTATTCCGTATTTACAAGATATGGCAACGGGACGCTATTTATCCGCTTCCGGCAGCTGTGTGGATTGTACGCTTACCGGAAGCCCTGTTAAACCAACTTTCTGGCCTTAAAAATTAAAAAATGAATTTATTGTTTCTGTCTAAATATTTTCTCCACAAGCCGCTCTTTATTCTATGCCTGTTTGGTTCGCTTTATTCTTCCGCACAAACAAATGTTACGGCTAAAATGAATGCCGGGTTTGTAAATAATATCAGTAACAAAATCCATGAGAAGGTATTCGTGCATACAGATCGTTCTTATTATGTAGGTGGTGAAATATTATGGTTCAAAACTTATGTTACAAATGCTGCAAACAATCAGCCGATATCTTTGAGTAAAGTAGTTTATGTAGAAATATTAAACAGCCGTCATGAACCGGTTTTGCAGTCAAAAATATCAGTGAAAAATGGCACGGGCAGCGGTTCTTTTTCACTTCCTCTTTCTTTTGAATCCGGAACTTATGAACTAAGAGCTTATACCAATTGGATGAAAAATGATTCACCTGATCATTTCTATAAAAAATTTATTACGATTGTAAATACCACTAAAAACCTGGATCAGTCGCTGGTGAAAAATCCGGTAAAATATTTTGCCCAATTTTTCCCCGAGGGAGGAAACCTGGTTAATGGACTGAATAGTGTGGTAGCTTTTAAAATAAATGATGATGCAGGAAAAGGAGCCGCGGCCGAAGGTATTGTTGTTGATCAATCGAACGATACCGTTGCACGGTTTCAAACAGGGAAATTTGGTATGGGTAAATTTTTATTTACGCCACAAAATGGCAAACATTATACTGCCATTGTTACTTTAAAAGATAATTCTGTTATCAAAAAAGATTTACCTGATGCGCTGGAAAATGGTTTTGTAATGCATGTAAGGGATGAAGAGAATCAATTAAAAGTATCTGTTTCTTCTTCTAATGAAACCAATCAGCATCTTTATCTGATTGCTGAAACAAATAACCAAATTGGTTTTTCGCAGACAGGGTCTTTGCAAAATAACCAGGCAACATTTACCATCAATAAAGACAATCTGAAAGAAGGAAT
>DATILZ010000279.1:0-1786 GCA_035475995.1 Hanamia sp.
ACCATTGCAAACATAAATATCATTGTATCCATCATTATCGGCATCAAACATTAAAGCGCCCCAACTCCAGTCTGTAGCCGAAACGCCGCTGAAATTAGCGATGTCTATAAACTTGCCGTTTTGATTATTTAACTGCAAACAATTTTTTACATACTGATAAGAAAATCCGGATTTTATTTTGTTGTTGAACAGATCAATATTATCAAAAGAACCCATTGTTTTTAAACGATAATCATTTTCAGGAAGCATATCGGTTGTAAATATTTCGGGATAGCCATCATTATTTATATCGGCAATATCCGCGCCCATTGAAGACATGCTCATGTGCTGAATCCAATCGTCTGTCTCATCTTTAAAAGTTCCGTTTTTTTGATTGATGTATAAATAATCGCGTTCATAAGAATCGTTTGAAACATACACATCAGGCCATCCATCCCCATTAATATCGCCGACAGATACACCCAAACCAAAACTAATCAAACTGCTGTGAATGCCCGCTTGCTGTGTTACTTCCGTAAAATGGCCGTTGTCATTTCTATATAAATGATTGCCACCGCCTTTCAAAAAAGGAGCAACATTCCAGAGAGAATCCGGAAGGTCGCGCCGGTTGGCGTTGTTCAATGTATTTACCGGAATCGGGCTGTTGTTTATCATAAAACAATCGAGGTCGCCATCGCCGTCATAATCGAAAAAGGAAACCTGCGTGGTATAACCGACAATATCCAAACCATACTTTGCAGCTTCTTCAGTAAAAGTCATGTTGTGGTTATTGATGTACAATTTATTCCTCCTGTTTCCATTTGTCATGTGACCCGAATTGCAAATGTAAATATCCAGCCAGCCATCATTATTAATGTCAACCAAAGTAACGCCGGTGCTCCACATGCTGTCCTGTTTCAATCCGGATTTTCCGGTAACATCATCAAATTTAAAATTGCCTTTATTTAGGTAAATTTTATTTTCAGCCATGTTGGAAGTAAGCACTACATCGGCTAAACCATCGTTATTCAAATCGCCAATAGCCACACCGCCGCCATTGTAAAAATTGCGGAAGAGGAAACTGTTTTCCAATTTTCCATCCGTTACTTCATTGTTGAAATTGATGCCGGTATTATCCATCAATTGAAACAGAGGCTCCTCCTTTTTATTGTTGCATGAAAATAGAATCAGGAGAAGAAAAACCGCAAAAATGTACTTCATTAAATTCTGTTTGAATAAGAAATAGAAATGGTATTTGTGAATTAAAGGTAATGTTTGAAGATTGAAAGATAGTGATAAAAAAAGGATATTTTTCAGGCGTGAAAGATATTTATTTCTGGTTATTATTTAAAAATACAAATTGCAATTATTCCTTTATTTACTGACATTCTTTTTTAATTCTTTCATTTTTGTTGATGACTTTTTTATAACAATTAAGTTTACATTTATTGCAAATTATTTATCTAAAACTTCAAATAAATGAAAAGAGTTTTCGCTATCATCTTATTTACATTTTCTTTTTTCTTTTCTTTTTCACAAAAAACAGATACATGGAAAATTGTTGCGGATAAAATTGATCCTTCCAATTATTATGGCGAAACTGTTGCCAACGGCGTGATTGGAATTGTTTCTTCTGCTGATCCATTGAAGTGTAAAACGGTTGTGCTCAATGGAGCTTATGATCAATATGGACGGGGTATGGTGAGTAATTTTTTGAAGAGTTTCAACCTCGTGGATATGAATCTGGATATTGATGGACATCGCATTGGTGCAGGAGATGCAAAAAACATGCGGCAGGTTTTGGATA
>DATILZ010000280.1:0-5657 GCA_035475995.1 Hanamia sp.
TTAAAAAAGAATAAAGCTGATAGTAGATCTGCTTTATCTGACACTTTGCTTCTTTTTTAATTAAACGAAAAATAACCCGATAAGAATGATTAAACCTGCAGTTACCTGTCTCGCATTAATATTTGCATGCTCGGTTCAATTTGCGAATGCGCAAGCGAGTGTAAATAAAATAAGCATTACAAACACCGAAAGTTCATCCTCTCCTTTAATTGATGGCATTTCTTTTACACCTGAAGGAATTTTAAGAACTACCGAAAGTGGCGGTTCAAAAAGTATAAAAAATATTGAAGCACCTGTAGTTACGAAAGTGAACCCTGTAGCTGAAGTTACTCATTCCGTGATTGAAAGCCTTTCAGCACTGCAATTCAAATATGCCATGATGATGAATGTAGATGTTGAATCTTTAAAAAATATTTCTTTACTCGGATTTATTGATAATTGGTTTGGAACCCGCTACAAACTTGGGGGTACTACTAAAAGAGGGATTGATTGCAGCGCTCTTACCGGCGCACTTTTGCTGGCAGTTTATGGATTTAATCTCCCAAGAACCGCCCGGCAACAATACGAGGCTACAGATCATATTGATAAAGATGAATTGCAGGAAGGCGACCTCGTTTTTTTCAATACACACGGCGGTGTTTCACATGTAGGCGTTTACCTGGAAAATGATTATTTCCTTCACGCCTCCACACATGGGGTCACGATAAGTAGTCTTGATGATCACTATTATGCAAAAAGATTTATTTGCGGTGGAAGGGTAGAGGACAATAAAATGGTTGATACCAATTAAGATTTTCAGTTCCGGTTTTTCAGTAAAACAACAAATAATGTGAATTCTGTTTTTCTCTCGGTTGGCTAAATTACCATGGAGTTTCATTCGTAAGAAATAAAATATAAGTGCGTTTATTCTATTTTCACCGCATACAGATTTCCATCAGTACTTCCAAAATAAACTATGCTGTTTTTAATGACAGGCGAAGAAATTATTGATCCTAAATTCAATACTTTTTGTTCTCCTGCTCTCGCTGTTGAATCATCACCAAAGGTTGTAAAATCTTTTCGAAAATTTCCATCTGACTCATAAACGGATGAATAATTTTTTTTGCTTCCATCGGTTTGAAATACCCATTCAACATTTCCTGTTTTTTCACCAAAACCATATAAAAAACCATTGTAACAACCGGCAATAATCAAGGTATCAAAAAAAGCAGGTGTATCAAAAGAACGTAGTGGTAACGCAGCTTTCCATTGCTGTTCGCCATAAAAAATATTCAATGAATAAAAGGCATGAGAATCGGAAGTGCCAAAAAATAAATTATTATCTTTTAACAATGGAGTAGCAATGATCCAACTGCCGTATTCTTTCATGTTCCAAAGGCCGGCGCCGGTTTTTTTATTCAACGCGT
Source organism: Hanamia sp. (assembly GCA_035475995.1). Lineage (GTDB taxonomy): Bacteria > Bacteroidota > Bacteroidia > Chitinophagales > Chitinophagaceae > Ginsengibacter. The sequence continues at coordinate 1,407 of DATILZ010000280.1, forward strand.
AAAGGTTATAATCCCTGCTTCCAAAATATACCGCATCATCTGTTACAAGCGCCGCTTTTTGCACTTCACCTTTAGGAAAATAACGGTCACCAATTGTTTTAAACTTCCAGATTACATTGCCGTTGTTGCTATTGATTGCATAAAAATTTCCATCGAAACTACCGATAAATAATGTATCGTTGCTGATAACGGGATCTGAATGTACGACGTCACCTGTACTAAAATGCCAGAGTTCTTTTCCTGTCTCTGCCTGAATCGCATAAATATTTCCATCGCCGCTTCCTGCATATAACTTTCCATTCGCATATCGAGGCGAAGAGCGATAATAATCCCACATATCGTATTCATATTCACCCTCGGTTGCAAACTTCCATTTTAAATTTCCTTGCATTGTATCGAGCGCATAAATATTCCCATCATCGCAGCCAAAATAAACTTTACCTTCTGCAACTACTGCTGATGATTTGATTGCTTTGCCTGTTTTATATTTCCAAATAATTTTGCCATTCTTTAAATCGTTGCAATAAAAATTTCCATCACAACTACCATAATAAATGCGATCATTATTTATGCAAACCGTTGTTACGATTTTATTTTGAGTAGAAAATTTCCATAAAAGTTTTCCTTCTTTTGGCTGAGCAGAACTATAAAAGAATATCAATAACGCCGGTATAAAAAAAGCTGATTTCATAAGAAGTTATTTTTATAAATATAATAATTGTCAAATAAAAAGTGCATTCATTTTTTATGATCAGTAAACAAATAAATAAACCGATTTTGTAATTTTTATATTTTTATTAAAATTAAAGACACTTCTTAAAACATATTCATTCAATACATTTCCTTTGATTATTTTGCACGATAATCTTATTCTTTCTAAATGAAAAAGTTGCTGATCATTTTTCTTTCCATTTGCATACTATTTACTGCCTCAGTTTATATTTTTATTCCATCAAAATTAGAAATTTCAAAAGTTGAATATATCAAATGTAATGTGAACGGTGCTTTCAGGGTTTTGAGTAACGAAAAAACCTGGCACAAATGGTGGCCGGAAGATAGTTCTGTCAATAAAAGAAACGATACTTCATCGCGCTTGTTTTTTTACAAAGGATATAGCTATCATTTATCAGAGAAGTTTTATAATGCAATTGACCTTCCAATTATTCATGCTGATGACACAATAGAAAGCAAAATAATTATCATCAAACTAAATATTGATTCGGTAGTTATGCGATGGGATTGCGCCTTGAAAACAGGTTTCAATCCTTTGACAAGGATATTAAAATATAATGAGGCTGAAAGTATCAAAAATAATATGTCGGAAATTCTTTCAAGGCTTAGAAAGTTTTTAGAAAATAAAGAAAATATTTACGGGATCAATCTTCATGTGATCATGTCGAAAGATTCAACGATGGTTCTTACAAAAAAGATTTCTTCAACTTATCCTACCACAAACGAGATATATACTTTAATTGGAAATTTAAAAAAATATATCGCTGCACAAAAAGCCAAAGAAAATAATTACCCGATGGTTCATGTTAAAAAACTGGAAGATTCGACATTTGAAACCATGGTCGCAATCCCCGTCAACAAAGAACTTCCGGGAAATGGAGAAATAACTTTCAGCCGTTTTGTGCCCTGGAAAGTATTGACAGCAGAAGTAAAAGGCGGAGACAAGACAGTAGAGGAAGCGCTGCGCCAAATGAAAGTTTTTATCAGTGATTATCAAAAAACGGCGATGGCCATTCCTTTTGAATCTTTGGTAACAGACAGAAGCAAAGAACCGGATACTACAAAGTGGATTACCAATATTTATACGCCTGTGCCGTGAAGGTGAGGTATGAGGTATCAGGTATGAGAAATGATTTTCCAAATCCAAGCGTTGGTTAAAGGATTTTTAAAAAAGGTTGGAGGTAAAGTCACGAGAGAAAATTTCAAATTCCGATACTTTGTCAGTAATGAAAGAATGCAGAATGGCAAGGCTGTGAAATTCAAAAGCGCTGATGAACTTTTGATAGTATTTAATTAATTATTCCAGGATTTTAAGAATAAACAGTAAAGCAACAATTAAAATCATTTCTGATTCTAAACCATCTAAACAATTCTAACCCATCTAAACCCTTCTAAAGTCAATAATTCAATAATTTAATCATTCAATAATCGAAAAATTAAACTACCTAAACTCAATCACCATCGTACTATCATTATTCCTGGCAAGAATAAAGGCTTTCTTTTTTCCAATATTTATTTCACCGATGTGCCGCACCTGTCCTTTTATTTGCAAACCATTAATCGCTTCAGCTTCAAATTTTCCTTTGCCTTTATTTACAAGGATAGTTCCGAAATCTGCATCATACCTGCCCATTTGAATATTATTTTCATAATAATTTCCTGCTAATAAAATGTCGGGCAAATTATCACCGTTTGCATCTACTATTACTGCTGTTTTATATGGTGTAAGTTGTGCCTGCCAGGGCATTGCCTGCACCGAAAAATTTAGTTTGCCTTCATTCATTAAAATTGCGTTTGAAAAATAATTTGCAGTTAATGTATCTGCGCTTTCTAATTTTTCTGTGGTAAAAATATCCTTCAAAGATGCTTTTGCAAAATCCTGGGCGTATAAAAACCTTTTCTTAATAACCGGAATCTGTTTTTCCAATTCACCTTTATTCGCAAATTCAAGTTCTTTTCCATCCAGGTAATAAGTAAGGATTTGTTCTTTTTTCCCGTTATCATCAAAGTCGTTGTAATACATTCTTACGGGTTCTTTTTCTGTTGCTTTTAAACGGCTGTTTAATCCTAAATTTCCGGCAACTAAATCTATATTTCCATCGTTATTCAAATCTACTGGCAGCACAAAATTCCACCAGCCTTTTTTGTCGGTTAATATTCTTTTTGTAAAACTTCCATGATTATTTATAAAAGCTACAATTCCACCCCATTCCAAAGTAAGAATCAAATCTTTATCGCCGTCTTTGTCAATGTCAAACCATAATGCTGACGTTACAAAACCTATATGTGACAAGCCTTTCGCGTATTTTTCAGTTACGTCGGTAAACTTTCCCGTGCCATCATTTTCCAATAAATACGATTGAGGGATTTGTCCGTAATTCCAAGGAACAGATCTTCCGCCAATAAACAAATCCGTCTTTCCATCTCCGTTAAAATCATAAGGAACCACACAGGAAGCATTTACAAATAAACTGTCAAATGCATTGTCTAATTTATGAAAATTCGCTTTGCCATCATTGAGATAAACACGGGGAGTGAGATTGCGATCTTTGCCATAAAATTCGTTGCCACCACTTGCTACAACCAGGTCGGGAAAACCATCATTATTTACATCCGTAAAACATGCACCAACATCTTCATAGGTGCTGTCTTTATCCAGATCGGGTTCTTCTTTTTTAATAAATTTTCCATTTGATTGTTGAAGAAAAATTACCGGTTTTTTCCATTTGGATGAACCAATAAAAACATCCTCAATGCCATCATTATTTATGTCGCCAACTGTGAGCGCGGGCCCTTCTGTAGAAAGCATGTGAGGCAGCAATGGTTCGCGGTTAAATTCCTGAAAAGCATTTTCTTCATGCTTATATAAAAGACCGGTTTTGGAAGTGATCTCTTCCATTGGCTTTGTTGGGTTTTTCCAATGAGAAGTTATCTCTGAGTAATCAAATTTTGGAAGGTTCTTTTGATAAACAATTGTTACTAAAGAATTAATTTTGTATTCAATTTTCTGATAAGAATTATCGGGCCATACCAATAAAATTGAATCCACTTTTGTTTTGTCTAATCCAATATGAACCGGCAATTGCATACTGGAAAGAAAACCACGTACCGGGTAATTTTCATAAGTGCGGATTCCTCCGTTGGCATATAAAATAATTTTTGCACCAAGTGCATTTATATTTTTTTCAGACCCTTTTAATTTGATATCTACAAAAGGTTTTACATTTTTATCATTCGTGGTATTTCTGTATAAAAAAGCCGGTTGATCAATATTATTTGTAACCACATCCAGATCGCCATCATTATCCAAATCGGCATAAATTGCTCCGTTTGAATATGAAGAAACATTTCCATTCACCGCATTTCCAATGTCCTGAAAAGACATATCTCCATCGTTCTTAAAAAACCGGTTGGGAATTTTTGTTTGTGGAAATTTATCTATCAGCGCCATATCGTTATTATTGAGTTTGTCAGTGCGCATTTTTGCCTGCAGCTCATCACCGGAAACGTAGTTGATGT
>DATILZ010000281.1:0-2957 GCA_035475995.1 Hanamia sp.
TAAAAATAAAAAACCAATTTTTTTGATCAGCGAAATTTCAATAAATATTTTTTGTGAAATAGCCATCTGTCAGAGTTCTTATAACTGCGCGATCAATTGTTTAAAGATCAGAGTGAGCTTTGGTTCTGCATCTTTTGCCGCCTGCAACACTTCCTCATGACTGATGGTATTTTCTTCTTCCCTGATACCAATATCTGTAATCACGCTGATTGCAAAAACCGGCAATCCCATTTGTACAGCAGCGATCACTTCCTGTACCGTGCTCATTCCCACTGCATCGCCTCCAAGAATATTCAGCATTTTATATTCTGCTCTCGTTTCAAACGTAGGACCGGTAACACCGACATACACTCCTTCTTTTATTTCAATTTTATTTTCCAGTACAATTTTTTTTGCAGTCTCAATTAAATAATTTTTATAAGGCTCACTCATATCCGGAAAGCGTTCGCCAAATTCATTTTCATTTTTTCCCAAAAGCGGATTAATGGTAAGCATACTGATGTGATCTTTGATCATCATTAAATCTCCTACTTTAAAAAAAGGATTGATGCCACCAGCGGCATTGCTGATGAGCAAAGTTTTTATTCCCAAAAATTTCAAAACTCTAATTGGAAAAACAACTTCTTGTGTAGAATAACCTTCATAATAATGAAAACGCCCTGACATGGCAACGACTTTTTTGCCGCTCAGATTGCCAAAAATTAATTTACCTGAATGCCCTTCTACAGTACTTACCGGAAAATGAGGAATAGCACTGTATTTAATTTCGTATTCGACATTAATTTCTTTGGTAAAGCTGCCAAGGCCGCTTCCCAACACAATTCCAACCTCAGGTTGTGTATCACATTTTGATTGAATAAATTGAACAGCTTCCTTGATTTCTTTGATCATAAATAAATTGAAAAATTAGGGTCAAAGATAAGTGAAGAAAATGTTAGAACGCAGAAACCCATTTTCCTGTTTTCGTTATTCATTCCTTAATATTACGAATTGTGAACACTGAAAGTAGCATGTAAGAAGGTCTCTTTCAGCAAACAAAACAATAATGCAAATTCATGTATTTGTTTACTGAAAATATGTTCAGAACACACAAATCTTTTCGGCAGTAAGCGAACAAATATCAAAGAATTTGTTTCTTTAAATATTTATGTTTTCAAAGCTTTTCTGATTTTTTTTTAAAAATCACTTTGAATCTGAAAGCTGAAATCTAATTCTCAATCTTTATTTTTTAATATTTATTTTTGGCTGAAAAATAACCCGAAATATTTTTTAAAGATTTGTTTATGAAAAAAATGTCGCTGCTCTCCTCGCTTCTGGTTTTTATTTTCTTTCTCCTTTCCTGTAGCCAAAAACTTACTCCTATTGCCAATATTGGCGCCCCTGCCACTTCTTTTGTCCATCCTTCATGGAGCAAACAAAGCAATATTTATGAAGTGAACGTAAGACAATATTCACAGGAAGGAACTTTTAAAGCTTTTGAAAAAAGCCTTCCAAGATTGAAAGAAATGGGGGTAAAGATTTTGTGGTTTATGCCGATCAATCCGATTGGCATTGAGGGCAGAAAAATGAGTTCGTCTGACCTGGGAAGTTATTATGCTGTGATGAATTACAAACAAGTGAATTCGGAATTTGGTACAATGGAAGATTGGAAAGAATTGGTGAAACATGCCCACAGCCTTGGTTTCAAAGTGATTATTGACTGGGTTCCGAATCATACATCCCCTGATAATCCATGGATAAAAGATCATCCTGCTTTTTATCAGAGAGATGCTAATGGAAATACAGTTTATGATAATGATTATACGGATACGCGAAATTTAAATTATAATAACCAGGAGTTGCGTGATAGTATGATTAGTGTAATGAAATATTGGATCACAGACACTGGTATCGATGGTTTTCGCTGTGATCATGTAGATCCGATTCCATATGATTTTTGGAAAAAATGCATTACAGAATTAAGGAAAGTGAAAGATGTTTTTATGCTTGCAGAAAGTGAAAGACCCGAGTTTCATACAGTCGGTTTTGATGCTACTTATGCATGGAATATAATGTGGGCGACTGTAGATGTGGCCCAGGGAAAACACAATCTGAAATACCTGGATTCTGTTCTGAATTTTAATTTTACCGTCTTCCCAAAAAATGCAGAGCGCATGTATTTTACAACCAATCATGATGAGAATAGCTGGAATGGAACTGAGTTTGAAAAATATGGAGATGCGTATGAACCGTTTGCTGTCTTCACCCAAACGATGTATGAAAGTGTTCCAATGATCTATAGTGGACAGGAAGTGCCCAATAAAAAGCGCTTGAAATTTTTTGTACATGATCCAATCGTATGGGATAAATATCAGATGGCGCCATTTTACAGTACCTTACTTCATCTTCGTGAAAAAAACGAAGCGCTTGCAGCGGATGCTGCTTTTAAAAAAATACTGACAGCCAATGACGATGCAATTTTTGCTTACATCAGGCAAAAAGGAAATCACAAAATTTTGGTTGTTTTAAATCTTTCTCCGGAGCCGCAACACTTTACCATAAAAGAAGATGCTGTTTATGGAAATCCTTTAAATGTTTTTGCAAAACACAAAGAAAAATTGTTTCAAAATCATGTGTATGAGATGAAGGCGTGGGGATATTTGGTGTATGAATATTGAGGAGAAAAAGAAATAATTGTTGCTGTGTAATAACTTTTTTTATCGTTAGTATTTTAAATCTTTTAGATTTGGTCTATTATTCGAAACGACAGAAGAATAACTCCTTTTTATGAAGCTACTTCACCATTCCTTTTATTTCCTGCAATTTCAATAAAGCTTCAACAGGTGTCAAACGATTAATATCAACAACTTCTAAAATTTTTCTGATGTCTTCAAACGCCTGCGAATGGGCATCAAAAATGCTGAGCTGCATTTGTGGCGCATTTAGTTGGCGCAGATTTTCTTTAATACTTTTTTTAC
>DATILZ010000282.1:0-5560 GCA_035475995.1 Hanamia sp.
TCGGCCGTAGTTTGCCCGGAAGCAAAACCAGGCAATAAAACGGCTAATAAAACCGGCATTGCTGATATGATTAAAAGTTTCTTCATTTTTCTTTTTTTTGATTCGTTTCTTTTTAACCGTTGTACCTGTTTTTAACTACTCTTTACCGGCTTACACATCAGTTACACTTCCTGATTTTTATTGATACAATCCGGCAGTTACTTTGCTCCAGTCACACTGCTTTACTATTTCGTTTATCCGCTCAGTATTTCCATAGATTTCAATTACCACGTTTTCAATAAAAGGTGTTCCGGGAGGATGAACGTATTTGAAATTATAACAATCGTTTCCGGGATTATACTTTGCATTTTCCCAGTGGCCAAATGCGAGCACAAAGGCTCCGTTCCTGCGGGGTGTATTGTTATCCTCTGCAACAATGAATGCCTTGGCCACTCCCGGGATGTTCAGTTTTTGGATCTTGTCCGGAAGGGAACCCAGTGCTACCACTCCATCATTTACTGCTATATCTATATGAATTACAGATTGCTTTTGCCAGGCTGCATACGCAACCTGTAAACTGTCGTTTTTGTTTTCCTTCATAAACCTGAGAACAGGTTCCATTAATTTTTTATAAAGTGGTGAACCTTCTTTTATTTTTAAAGTAACCAAATAACCTGTTCTTAATTGAGAGCGGGTGCTGTTAGGCACATCCATAGCTGTTTCGTCAAAGCCTTCCGTTTCTTCCCAGTTATTATCAAGGAACAGGCTGAAGTTTTGGTTTATGGGATTAATGACTTTCATCAGTGCGGTTTTTTCCGCAGCTGTCGGAGTTCGCATGGATTGTGCAGTGGCTGAAAAGCATAGCAGCAAAGCAATCGCCAGAGCGGAAATCTTCGGCTTCATTGATTCTATATTTTTTCTTTAGTTAAATACTTTTTATTTTATCGCTTATTCTACCAGATTTAAAAACACTATTTTTATCATTTTCTCTTACCACCATGAAGGAGAACGAGGGAACTAACACATAATCATTTACAGTTTGTGGAACCGATAACAAGCAACTGCAAAAGAGAAAAAGGAATAAGAAGCTTTCTTTTTCATCTTAAATGATTCGGGTGAACACAAGTTGGTTAAGACAATTTTAATGATATATTTCAACCATGCTATTGGTTATTTTTTATTATAGATTCTAAACCTACCCAGTCAATACTGTGGATCACTTTCATCATGTTGGCATAATGGTGAGTAGCAATCGAAATCTTACCGTTTTCTACAACAGCCTTCCCTGAGTGGGCCTTGTCGGCCCAGGTATATTTAGTGAAATATTTATAGGAATAAGGTTGCATTTTTATTGAAAATTTCGGGAAGTTTCCTATATAAAGCGCAGCCCTGTATAATGTATCCGGATTGTCTTTATCAGGAAGCTGACAATAAAGAATAGCCTGTTCAATACCTGGAATTCCATTAAGCTGTTGTACTTTAAATGCCCGGAAATCCTGAAGCTCTTTGCCTTCAATCCTATCATCATTTAAAATAAGCGAAAGCTGGGCAAAGGTTTGTTCATTGAATAAACGATTTCCCTCTCTTTGTAACCTGGCGTTCAAAAGAGCTACACTATCCATTGTTTTCTGATGATCTTTTTTAAACCGCTGAGCCGCTGTCAGTGGGTCTTTCGCCTGCATTACTGCTTTTTGCTGGTCCAATCCCCACTTCATTATTTCTGTCATTTTTTTATATACTGCTGTACTACTATCTAAATTCGCTTTGTATAATGGCGAGCTTTCCTGCATGCTTATAAGACAATCATCACCGCCTCCCGTAAATGTTAACCGGACAATATGCCCTCCTCTGACAATTTTTTTCCAGCTTTGTTTTTGCGTCAAAAAAGTGAATGCTGTTTTATCTGTTCCCCAGTCTTTATCACAAAGTTTTTTTTGAATTTCATTCTGAAGGTAGAGATAAGGCTTATCTCTGGCAGCCGCTTCTTCCGGGGTAGCGGTATCTAAATACCATTGTGCAAAACAGCGAGTGCCGGTGCTGACAAAAATCAAAAACAGAAAAGCACTTATAAAAGATTTTCTTGTCATTCTTAATCCGGTTAGTGTTGCCAATTCGTTTGGAATAAAAATAAAATGTGTCATTTACTTTTCTAAAGTGAAATCATATTCACTGGAAACTGCGTCCATTTTATTATAATTGAGGAGCTATATTTTTACAAACTCCACCCTCCTGTTGTTTGCTTTTCCTTCAGGTGTTGAATTATCGCTGAGAGGTTTGGAATCACCAAATCCTTTGGTAGTAAGCCTTGAGTTATCAATTCCCATTTTTACTAATTGGACTTTTACTGCATCGGCCCGTTGTTGGGAAAGTGTAAGGTTCTGCGCTGCTTCACCTGTGTTATCGGTATGGCCATCTATTTCAAACTTCACATCAGGATTGTTTTTCAAAACATTCACAATCATGTTTAAAGTGCCCATACTTTCAGGTTTGATATCAGCTTTATCAACATCGAAAGTGATGCCATGTGTTACAATTTTAGCTTCGGTAAATTTCTTTTGAATCATCGACATCCCTCCTCCTTCGGCGAGTCGTATATTGGTAACTAAAGCTTTACCTGAAACCCTGACCGCAAACTTGTTCATATCAGAATTCGTTACCTGTGGGATTACATATAGGCGGTTTTGATCTAAATAAATCTTCATTTGTCCATCGCGATAAGCTATTGCTACATGATGCCATTTGTTTACAAAATTTTCGTTTCCACTATTTCCGGGCAGGTCTCTTCCTCCCGTATATAGCGTACTATTAAACCCCAGACCGTTTGGTCCTATATTCAAATCAGAATAACCTCCAACGGGATTATCATCTCCATAAAAATTTAATCCAACCCATGGATCCCTGAAATCATCTTTGCCTGTAGTGAAAGGACTATACATATCAAATTCAACGGTAAAGGCCGCTGGCATATAACCGGATTTCTTTTTCATTCTCGGTTGAAGCACTGTGGCCGCATCTCCCCGTTCTCCGGTTGTAAGCATAAATACTTTCTTGCCTTCAAACTCATTCACCTGCCCCTGCCCATAACAGAGCAACCAATGCGCTGGTAACTCTCCAACCTGATCGTCGGAAAAATCATCAGCAAAAATGATCGAATCCCCAGGCACAAAATCATAATTCTTATAAGATTCTATAGTAGGAGCGGCGCTTGAGCTATTGTCTGAAGATGAGTTGTCACTGACACTTGCAGAATTATTGTTACTGCTGCTGTTCTGGTTACTGTTACTATTGTTGCCATTGGAAACATTTGGATGTTCGGCTTTATCAATTGTTTTATCGGTAGCATTTCCTGCGTCATTTACAACATGGTTGGATGCAGTTTCTTTTACTTTCTGCGAAATCTTTTTCCAAATCTGGGCGTTGCAGGGTTCTAAAGAAAATACAGTTATTAGCAGAGCAAAAAAAACAACCTGGAGTAAGATGATCTTTTTCATGGCTTTAATATTTATTGGTAAAATGTAAAGCTAAAATGATAACGAAGGCGGGAATATCGGATGGAAATAGGATATTTTGGGAAAAGTTGCTGATCGCTGGTTGCAATTGCCAATTGCTTATGACGGATGAGAAAATTTATGAACGGCTTCAATCTTTGAATTCACCTGCATCTTTTGATAGATATTGGTAACGTGGGTTCGAACGGTGCTGATGTGGATATAAAATTTATCAGCGATCTTTTGATAACTCAGTCCTTCTGATAAGGCCTGCAGGATTTCACGTTCGCGGGCCGTCAGTCCATAACCTGCAATTACAGGATTCATCTTTTGGCGAAAGAGTTGCAATGTTTTATTGGCGATGGCCGGAGTCATTGGAGCGCCGCCGTAATAAAGGCTTACAAGCGCTGCAATAATTTCATCAGGGGCTGATTTTTTTAAAAGATAACCACACGCTCCTGCGCAAATGGAATCAAATATTTTATCATCATCTTCAAAAACGGTGAACATAAGGATCCGGATAAAAGGGAAATAATTGTTGATCACTTTTACACCTTCTATCCCGGAAGTATTTCCCTTAAGGCTGATATCCATCAAAACAACCTGCGGCTCAGCAATCGTAAATTGCCTGATCAGCTGGCTGCATTCATTCATAACAGAAACTACCTGCAGGTCTGCAGATTCGTTCAGGATATTTTGCAGCTCATTGCGAAAAGGAATATTATCCTCAATGAGAGCGACCCTTATTTTGTCATGTTCATTGGTATTCATAATTTATTAAGAATACTCTTTTAATATTGTAAAATTAATCGTACTTAATAACTTTTTCGTAGGATGATAATTTGATTTTTAAATAATCTCAACTGGATGGAAAAACAAGTGAAACACTGGTTCCGGTTTCGTTAGCAAGCGCATAAATATCCAGTTTGCCCCCAATTTCCCCTGCTCTTTGCCGCATGTTATCCAATCCATTTCCGGCAGGATGATTTTCAAGATTGAATCCTTTTCCATTGTCCGAAATTTTCATTTCAATATGATGATGATTTTTATTTATCGAAATACAGATCTCAGTGCATTCAGAATATTTCATTGCATTATTCAAAACCTCTTTAAAAATCAGGTAGCAGTTTTTTCTTTTGTCCATTGATACCTTTTCATTTTTCATTTCTTCATCTACCGTAAAATGAAATGATACATCTTTTGAGGCTAATAAAGTGGAAGCAAATATTTGCATGCGGTTAATTGTTCGTGCCATGTTATCATTTTTTGGGTTGATGGTCCATACGATGTCGTTCATTTCATCAATCATCTGCCCGGCACTGCAGTTGATTTTATTTACGATGCCCATAATATCTTCTTTTTTTAAAATCGCAGCTTTCTTTTTTACAGAATTACTATAAAGCATGATAGTGCTTAAGGTAGCGCCCACATCATCATGCAGGTCGCGGGCAATTTTATTTCTTAATTTTTCTATTTTTCTTACTTCTCTTAAGCGGTTCCTGTAGAAAAAATAAAAGAGAGATAAGAAAAACAAAATAACAGCGCTGATAAACCACCAGGTGCGCCATAAAGGAGCCCTTATTTTTAAAAACAAGGGTATGAGATTATCTGCGGCGATACCATTAGAATTTTCTCCTTTTAAAAGCAATGTATAAGTACCCGGCGAAAGGCTTACCAGATTTATTTCACCATGTTCGCCTGCATTTCGCCACGCCGTATCAATCCCTTTCAACTGATAATAATAATGATTTTTAAGCGGGCTGTTATAATCGGTAACAGCCCATTTCACCGTAATATTATTGATGTCATGGCTAAAATCCATTTTCCCTGTTTCCGGCGAAGAAATGAATTTGCCATTTGCGGTTATCTCTACCAGCCGCAGATGTGGAGCATGATGAGTAGAAGCCAATAATTTTTCAGGTTTAAAGGAAGTAAGAAAATCAGGCGAGCCAAAAATCATCGTACCGTTTTTTTTGCAATAAAGTGTTCCATTCATGTCATTGGAAATTAATCCATCGGCAACCATAAATCTCTCAAAAGTTTTTGTGTCCAGATCATATTCTAAAAGTCCTTTTCCTGTAGCTATCCAAAGA
>DATILZ010000283.1:0-12258 GCA_035475995.1 Hanamia sp.
CGATTATCATAACGTCCGTTGGATGCCGTTGCATACTGATCGTTTCTATCATAGTGGTTTTTCTGATGATTGCTTTGGGCAAATGAAGCACTGAAAATGCCAACAGAAAGCAAAAGGGTAAAAATCTTTTTCATAATTTAATTTTTAAATTGTTTTTAAAATTGTTTCATATCTGAGATTAATTTTTGTTGAAGTTGTTTAACAAAGGATTGTTAATAGATAACAAAGACAGCTTTCACTTATAGAAAGGGCAACAGGAAGCAAAGAGGAAAAACGAGAAGCTATTACGCTGGATGTAAACTCTCCGGTAACCGCTCGTGAAATGATAATCACAATCTAAATTTCAATTTAATCAACGCTTTCTCAAAACTGATTTCTAAAGTATAATAATCTCTTGCTTACCATTATTATTATGCGGCTACTCACAAACAAGCGCTTCGCGACCGCGCAGATTCTGCATTAAATAAAGGACTTCCCATTTTCATTTCTGAATCAGCAGGAATGGAAGCAAGCGGCGATGGCAAAATCAATAAAGATGAATGGCAGAAATGGATCGACTGGTCAGAAAAAAATAAGATAAGCTGGATCACCTGGTCGGTTTCGGATAAAGATGAAACATGCTCTGTATTGAAAGCCGGCGCTGCTTCTGAAGGTGGCTGGACAAAAGAAGATTTAAAAGAATCAGGAATTCTGGCAAGAGAATATTTGCGAAATCTGAACCATGAATGAGGCCAATTTTCTGATTCAGCGAAGAAAGAAATAAGTGAAGTTTCTATTTTATTATTTTACAAAAAAAACATAAACATTGGCTTGTTTGTTAACATGGAATTATCAAAATAACCGGATTTTTAATAAAAGCAAACGGTATTTTTGCATCAATGCATAACAGAACCGATACACGCTATTTATTTCTCAAAAGAAAAGTTTCGACGGCTTTATTGTTTGTGGTTGCATTCTTATTTCTTATTGTTTCCTGTCCTTTAAAAAAGCTTTTGCTTAAGGATGTCAGTTCCCATTTTTCCGCCCTAACAGGAAGCAACAAAACAAATATCAATCAAAGTAACACCATCCATTATGCTGTTGCAAATTGTCCGGTAGCAAAAGATCCTTTTTTTACAACTGATCTGCAGCAGGAAAAAATACAGGCGCCGGTATATCTTTTAAACAATCCAAATGCGACAGGATTTAAAATAAATTATTTTTTAAACGCAACGAATGGCAATGGTCATTCATTATTTGCTTCGTCTGCTACCAGCTCAGTTCCACTTTTTCTTCAACAGTTGCGATTGCTTATTTGATTTTTATTTTTAGATTTCACTTCATTGTAAATGCTGTTCTCTTTCAGCAAAAAAATATATTCTGAAATAAAAAATCATGAGAAATGAATTTAAAAACCATTGGAACACTCATTAAAAAAAGATGGTTCAGTATCTTGTTTTACAGCATTATATTCCTGCTCATTTTTAGTCCAGCAGCAAAATCATGGTTGCTGCAACAAGTAGTTTCAACAGGCTTGTTCAATGCAGAAATAAAAAAAGATGATACTGAGAAGCTTTCTGATGCAGCTACTTTTTCATTTACCGATATAAACGGCAAAGTAGCGACGACAGCGGGTTTGAAAAGCAAAGTAGTGTTTATCAATTTCTGGGCGTCGTGGTGTCCGCCATGTCGTGCTGAAATGCCGTCTATCGAAAATTTGTATCAAAAACTAAAGGATAACAGCAACTTTGTTTTTCTGTTTATCAATGAAGATGGCGACAGGAATAAAGGGGTGAATTATCTGCAAAAAAATAATTTTACGATACCTTTTTACCAGGCTTCCACAGATGTTCCGCCTGAAATTTTCAATGGCAGCCTGCCTACAACGGTCGTTCTGAACAAAGAAGGGAAAGTCGTTTTAAAACACAGTGGTATGGGCCGCTATGATACAGAAGATTTTATCAGGCAGCTAAAAGAACTGGAGTGAAATTGCAGGTTCAAGATTCAAAGTGTGAAGAAGGGCAATTATTAAATTTTAAATAAACACAAACTTTAAAAGATATGAAAATCAAAATAATTTCTATGATCATTTTAGCGCTTGTAATTTTTAGCGCATGCAACAATACAACGGATAAAACTGATCCGGCGAAAATTGAAAATACAGAAGCGGTAAAAGTGAGCTACGCGCCGCAATCAGAGACTTTGCCATCCTTCAAATTGCAGACTACAGATGGAACCATTATTAACCTGGCAGATTTAAAAGGAAAAAAAGTTTTTGTGAACCTTTGGGCTACCTGGTGCCCGCCGTGCAGGGCAGAAATTCCATCAATCGAAAAACTTTACAAAAAAACGGATAAGGAAAAAGTTGCTTTTGTGATGTTATCACTCGATGACAATTTCAATTCTGCAAAGCATTTTGCGAAAGCAAAACACATGCAATTACCGCTCTATTATCCAGCAGGTAATTTGCCTTCATTGTTTAATATCAATGGGATTCCTGCTACCTTTATTTTTAATGAAAAAGGCGAATTGATCAAAGCGAATATGGGCATGGACGATTATAATACAGACGCTTATGTTAAATTGCTTCACTCATAAAACGGCTATCTTTTTATCTAAAAAAAATTAAATTATGAATTTCAATCTTTCCAGGATACCTGAACGAACTCCTCAACCAAGGAATTTTGGCATTACAATGATCAGCGACAGAGGACTCAACCTGGCAGAAACAGAAAATATGTTGTCAGTTGCTTCAGCGCATATTGATATGGTAAAACTTGCTTTTGGAACAGCAATGGTTACACCTTTGCTACGCGAAAAAATTCAAATCTATAAATCACACCAGATACCCGTATTCTTTGGCGGGCTTTTGTTCGAAGCTTTTATCATCCGCAATCAGTTTGATGATTATATAAGAATGCTTGATGATTATGAAATAACTTTTACAGAAGTTTCTGATGGAGATATTAATATTACTCACGAAAAAAAGTGCGAGTATATCCGTACGCTTTCATCAAGAGGCGTAGTGATCAGTGAGATCGGATCACAGGACAAGGATAAAGTGAAAGTAACGCCACCTTACAAATGGATAGAACTGATGAGAGCCGAACTGGAAGCAGGCTCCAGGTATGTAATAGCTGAAGCGAAAGAAACGGGTAATGAAGGTTTATACCGCAATAGCGGTGAGGTTCGTGAAGGGCTGGTGCAGGAAATACTAACTAAAATTCCATTTGAAAAAATAATCTGGGAAGCACCTGAAAAAGACCAGCAATTATATTTTATAAAACTGCTCGGTTGCAATGCGAATCTCGGAAACATTTTACCAAAAGAAGTGATTCCGCTGGAAGCAATGCGCCTCGGATTGAGGGGCGATAGTTTTGATTTTTTCTTAAACGATAGACAGTAGAATTTTTTTCTTTTGATCCACCATAAAAAATATAGAGTGATGAAAAAAATAACCATGCTTTTATTTCTGGCACTTATTTGTTTCTCTTCAAAAAGCTTTGGTCAAACATTAAAACTGGGAAATTTTCACGGAGCTAAAGCTGATTTAGATTCTTACAAAGCTTTATACATCCTGGATGAATCGAACGAAAAGAAAATGAAAGGAGTATTACGAAATATCAATAATGCGCTGGATGATCCACGTTTAAAAGGAAAATTGCAGGTTGAACTGGTGGCTTTCGGAGACGGTGTTGAAATATTTAAAAAATCAAATCATTTTGATACGTTGCTATTGGCATTACAAAAAAGAGGCGTCATACTTGCACAATGTGAAAACACCATCCGCGAAAGAAAAATAAGCAAGGATGAATTATGGCCTTTCATTTCTTATGTTCCCAGCGGCAATGGTGAAATTATTATCCGTCATTACCAGGGATGGGCTACAGTGCATCCGTAAAATAGAAAGCCTTCCCGGTGGAAACCAGGAAGGGTTCTAATCGTTATTATGAGAAAAAGCTTATTGTAGTAAAGAAAGAAATATCACTTATTTCTATTTCTGTAAACAGATCTTTTTTGCAAATCAAAATTTAAAAGAACATCCGACATTTAATGTATAGTCGGCAAATGCGGCATCACCCTGTGTATATACGCCAGTGAGCTTCGTCTGAATCTTATCGGCTACACTTTGAGTCCTGTCGCGTACAAGGGCTACCGGCACATAAGCATAAATATTTACTTTTTTGAAGTTGTAAGTCAATCCGGGTTCTAAAGAAATAATATATCCGGGCCGTCTAAATCCTTTGCTCCCTCCTATCAGATCATGAACCGGCAGACATTCATCGCGAAGACCGAGAGAAATTGTGAGTGCGTTTGCTGTAAAATTAGCGCCGATCCGTGCCATATATTGATCAGGAACGCTCATTACGCTGCTGCTATTTTTAATGCTTGTAGCAGATGCTGTTCCTCCCCTGGCCGTCGAAGTTCCGTTTTGTTCGCGCGGACTAATCAAATAATACAAATTTCCATACACACTTATTTTTTCTGAAAAATTATAAAAGCCATTCATTTCTAAGGGAAAGCCGGTGCCACCATCGCCAAGCTGAATTGATTGATCAACAGGTCCTAAAACTAATGTTGAATCATTTTTATGAAAAAAATCCTGGTATTTGTAATCGCCGGTTGGTAGTTTAATTCCCAAACCAAGTTGAATATTTCCTCTTGGCATTTTCTCAGGATCAAAAACCCATCTGTAAGCTGAAAAACGAATGTCACCAACGCCGAAAGAATGAGTAAGAAACCGGTTTTTCCCATCATGTTCATAAAGAGAAGAACGGGAGTTTGCCAGAATTGGCGCATCAATAGAAAACGACCACCATTTGTTCACATTGCGGGTGAGCGTTAGATCCAAAGTGTAAGAATGATTTACAACTTCTGAGCCATTCGCCACTCTTTGTTTTTGCTCTTTTGTTCCTACAAAATGCCGGAATGATTTGAAATAACGGTTGTTGATATTCAACACCCATTTTGAAGCGCTATCAGAATGCCCATGTTCCATTGTACAAATACCGCCGGTACTGCGAATGGCCACACAACCCTGTGCTGAAGCATGATTCGAGAAAATTGTGAGGAATAATCCTGCTAATAAAATTGAAAAAAATTGTTTCATAAAATGGTTTTTGATGGTTTTAATTTTTGATTAATTGTAAAAAATAGAAAGCCTTCCCTGTGGAAACAGGGAAGGGTTCTAATCGTTATTATGAGAAAAAGTTTAATTCAGTAAACAAAGAAATATTCATGTTTCTTATTTTTAAAAATCATAGTTTCATCTTCAATCTTTCAACCACCAAATCGCCCACTTTCTTCCCACATTGATTGGCAGCGAGACAGGAATAATGATAATGAATGCCTCCATAAAACCTGGCCATATTATTCTCCAAAGCAGCGTCTCTAAAAGATTTGTAACTGCGGTTTGCAATTCCAAATTCAAGTTCTGTAGAATCGGTATAAGAAAAATTATCACCAAAAACACTGGTAAGCGCTTCCGCCGCCGCAGCTGAACAGGTAGAATGTCCGCAGGTATATTCCGGAAACGGAGGCGTTTGTAAACGCGGCTGCCAGCTTGCATCAAAGTATTTATTGATTACAGTTTCCGGCCTTACCGTATTGTATTTAAACTTCACTGCCCAGCATTGAATGAATGCATCATATAAAGCGATGCTCGTTTTCGTGTATGCATAAACCGTTATAGCAAAATCGGCTTTTGCTTTCATCGCTGCAATCCCAACAATGCTCATCCAATGTCCACCAGGAGAAAACTTTTTGCTTCCAAACATTACATGACCTGACACATTTAATTTGAAGGGATTGTCGTCCCAAAAATCAGCAATATGTTTTTGTTCATCTGTGAGATTTTCTATCGCATGTTTTGAAAGCATTACTTGCTTATAATAATCACTGGTCGTATCTTTTATATCAAATTTATAAGGTGGCGGTGCAGGAAACTGGTTGGCGCTATCCAGTACAACAGGCCTTATTTCATTCCAATGCGGTTCCATTGCAGACGTATAAGCGGGCGGAGTTGGAACCCATCTGCCGGGTTCATCTGTTACTGTATATTTTTCAGCGCTACGCGTTTTTGCATAATTATCTTTTTTGCTCCATTGCAAAATCACATTTGAAACAGTATCTGAAAATGTGATGGAATTATTAAAAACATCCTTCGGCATTCCATGTTCTTTTGCCATCTTTTTGAGGCTGTCCACGTATTCGTCCATACTTCCTTCCGGGAATGTAACTGAGGTTCCAAGCTTGCAATAAGCCAGCAAAGAAGCGAATTCATAATCAATCTTTTCACCTGTAGCCGGCTTTGGTATTGAGGTTAAGCCATTTAATTGCCCTGCTAATGATTTATATTTTTCAGGATAACCAGCGGCGATTACTTCATAGGAAGCAACACTTGCATATAAATAATTTCTGGACGCCACTATGGGGCTGAAATTATTTCCCATGACGACGCCATTTAACTGATAGACAGTCTGGCAAAATAAATTCGGGTCTTTGAAAACCACATCATAATCTTTTTTGGAACTGCATCCCGAAAGAAATACAACTGCTGCATAGAACAAGATAAATTTTCTCATATTTAAAACGTTTTTTTTATTGATTAAGAAATGTTTTTTGTTTCCACTTTTGGTTGGTGAGGACACCAACCATGGCGGCAATGTTTTTTATCTCTCCCACTTGTGGTTGGTAAGGGCCAACCACGGCGGAAAACAGCAACCGCTGCTTCCGTGGCCGGTATCCTCACCGGCCCCTTTTGCCTCCGTGGCTGGTGTCCTCACCGGCCACTTTTGTGGATTCTTATTTCAATGAAACTATTTTAAGAACCGGATCATTCAACATCAATTTATGAATCACTAAATTGCCAATTTTCTTTCCCTGTTCATAAGCGTCCAAAACAGATTTCCTGTAATGAATGCCACCATAAAAGCGGCTGTACGAAACTTCAACCGCTGCCTCATCCACATTTTTAAAATGCCTGTCGGGCCATCCCCATGATCTCTCGGATGAATCTTTAAAGGAGGTATTTTTAAAAAGCGACGACAAGACTACATCAGCGGCGGCAGAAATCGTAGAATGTGCGCTGTTATATTCCGGAAATGGCGGCGTTTGCAAATAAGGCATCCAGTTTGGGTCAATGTAGCGATTGATATAAGTTTCAGGCCTTATCACATCATACTTATATTTTGTGTACCAACAGCAAATAAAGGCGTCATTTATTCCCATGCTGACGCCTGCATAAGCATAAACTGTTTTATAAAAATCAGCATTATTATTTTTACAAATCGTTCCGGTTATTTCCATCCAATGTCCTACCGGCGACATCTCTTTGGTAGCATACATTGCATGTCCGCTGATATGCAATTTAAAATTATTGCAATCCCAAAAATTGGCGATCCATATTTTAGTAGAATCCAGATGATTTATCGTGTATTGCACATCTTTTGCCATTTTATAAAAAGTGCTGGAAGTGTCTTTACTGAATGGTGGCGGCCCTTCGGGCGGAAACATATTTGCCGAATCCATTACAATACATCTGATGGTTTTCCATAAAGGTTCGACTGCAGAAAAATATCCGGGAGGCGTTGGTGTCCAATCGCCTTCTTTATTCGTTAATGCAAAACGGGCGCCACGGGTTTTGGCATAATTATCAGATTTGCTCCAGGCAATTACAGAATCAGCTACCTGCTCACCATAGTTTACAGAATTTGAAAAAATATCATCCGGCATTCCTGAATTTTGAGCCAGAAGTTTTACCGAATCAATGAGATGTTGCATCGTATCATCAGAGAACGTTAATAGCTTGCCTACTTTTGTGAATGCAATCATTGAAGCAAATGGGTAGTCTATTTTCGTGTCTTTGGGCGGATGAGGAATATTATTCAGTCCGTTTATTTTTCCTGCTAAGGTATTCAGATGAGCGTTTTTGTTTGAAAGCACTTCAAGAGCAGCAAGATGAGAATAAGAAAAAATTCTAGCAGCAACAGGTGGCGTAAAAATATCATATATCACTACATAATTCAATTTGTGCACGAGGTTGATATATAACTCAGGATCGTGCATCACTTTTACATAATCCTTACTTTTTGATTTGCAGGATGAAAAAGATGCTCCAGCAAAAAGGATTAATAAAATCAAATAAAAGAACCGTTTCATATTTTTTGTTTACTTTTTTAAAAAAATTAAAATACCACTTGAATCGTTCAGGCCGCTGAGAGCGTCCCGACCGGTAAAATCAATTAAAAAGGGAAGTACGAAACTTTGTCCTTTTCTTTGTTATAACCTAATTTAATACTATCCGTCACTATATCTCCCAACCGGTATTTCGTTTTATAAGCCACATTCACCGTAACACTAATGACAGAATCCGGATGCTGTGAAACTTTAATAATTGAATCGAGATGTCTTTTATTTTCTATAGAATCTGCTTCGCTGAGTGATAAATGCTCATACACAAAGCGGTAATCATTTATCTCATCAGCCACTCTTTTTATCACCACTTTCGCATCAGTTATTTCATAAGGTCTTGGTTCTTTCATTGTAGGAATCACCGTTTTCTTCATAAATTCTTTTGCCAGATTCTCCACATGCGCATTGTCAATCTGCTCATTACGATTTGCAGCGCAGGAAGAAAGTACCATACAAATAGTTATCAGTTTTTTCATATTACAACATCTTTTTTCAGAAGCAAAAACAAGTTTATTGATTCTTGTCATTTATTAAAAAATAGCGTGCAAAAGCGTTTTCATTTTTTCTTTTCATCACGGGCAAAATCTCTAAAGTGAACCACATCGCCAGCAATATTCCATAGCTTCCGCCTCGTTCGAGAAACTCAAATAATTCATAATGAGGGTATAGAAGTTCAGCCGCCATTTTCCACATAAAAAAGAAAAGAACCACTGATCTTAGCGGCAGAATTAAAAATGAAATAGCTCCCGCAATCTCAAACACACCAATAACAAGTGCGGTTTGCGCAGGATCATCAAACCCAAGCAAACGGTATTCATTGAGCAAACTATTTTTATCAATCAGGTTGAGCCAGCCGTGGCCTGATAACAATAAAAACGCAGCAAGCTGTAAACAAAGGCGCAGGTTGTTCCGGTATTTTTCTTTCGGGAAAATAACAGGACTGACAGGTGAAAAAATATTTTTAAAATTCACCCGGCCACATAAAATTAAAAGCGCCAATGGAGCGGCAAAATTACCTGCACGCTCTATAAATTCAGGAAACGGTTCTCCTGACAAAGGGCGTAATAATGCAGTGATCATTCCCCAGATTACCAGCCATAAAATAACAGCGCGCACCGGATAAAATAAAATGATCATTCCGCACAAAATATCGATTGCGCCAACATATGGCATCAGTCGAAAAGCTGCATCATGGCCAATTCCAAATACAGCAAAATAATTGGCCCATATTTCTTTGCCGATGATGCCAAAAGCTCCATGCCCAATAAAACACATGGCGCAGGCAATACGCAATGTGTAATGAATTTTTTGTTCGACAGAAAATTTCAAATCTGAAAATTTTAAAGGAAAATTTTAAAACCGGTAAATCCTCATCTTCATTATTTTCCAGCCCTGCTAAAAAACATTTTATAAAAAACCAATACGCTAAAAATATTTAAAGCAATTTGAACAGGGAATAAAATGGAAGATTAGAATACCATAAATTATTGTGCATTATTTTAAATAATAACATCAATAAAACTTAAAAAGCTATGGGAAATATCAGATTGCATCCGGCGGTTGCCCGGGAGAGATTTGAAATGAATTGTGCAAATCCAAAATTCCCTCAGGAAGCCATAAATTTTCATGAACAAGCAAAGGGGAATTTATTTTTGTAAGAAAGGAAGGTTCGTTATAAACAGTTTGAAGATTTTTAAAAACTGATTTTGAATCAGATTTTTTGGATTGAGTATCGTTTGTAAGATCGTTGGAAATTTTAAAGAAATTATTTTTGGCAATTTGCAGACGCATTTTTGCTGAATTGGGAATGCACATTAAATAAAGCGTATCATTAGACAGTTTGCGCTTTACATATTTATACATCACTCCATCAATAGTAATCTCGCCATCGCAGCGCTGATACGATGTCCAACTCGTTTGATAAGCCACATTCACCGGGATTTTTAATTCTATCAATTGTGATTCATCATAAGAATCATTATCCAGGCGTGCTTCAAGTTTTTTGTCTGTTTTTTGCTGCATGTAATCAAATAACAACCGGTATCCAAACGAATTGAAGGAGAAAAGAATGAGAAAAAATATGGCAGTTATTTTCTTCAGCATTATTGATAAATGAAGAACAAGTTAATTAACTTTTTGAATTAACAAAAAAATTTTTTATCCCGGATAAAAATTTTATAACCAAAAATGCCGCAATTCACTTTTTTCTGCTATTCTTTTTGCCATAGTTTTTTATTTTTTTGGGTAAATGAGTCTCTGCGATTCATACTTTCTTTTCGGACGCTTTATTTTGCTTTAAAACACAAAGAGGAAAGATCAGTATATCACTTTCAACTCAGTGATTATTAAGTGTCAGTCAGCGTACTGAACGGCTAAAATTGTTGATTGTTTTGTTCCTTGCGTTTATAAAAAACAGGAATTCACCATCTTTGTTGCTCTACTTACAGCAGTGCCAAACCAAGAAGGTTTAAATCAAAGACATTTCCGGTTAAATAGCTATCAAAACCTTCTTGGTTTTATTATACTTTATTAGCAATTAGCATTCGCTCAATCCCAGCGGCACATTCACTGCCAGTCCGCCATCAGCAGTTTCTTTGTATTTGCTATTCATATCCACGGCGGTGTCCCACATGGTTTGAATTACATTATCCAGGGTAACACGTGCAAAATCGGGCGCGCTCTGTAAGGCAAGCTGACTGGCCGTTATGGCTTTTATCGCGCCCATTGTATTTCTTTCAATACATGGAATTTGTACCAATCCCGAGATCGGATCACAAGTCATTCCAAGATGATGTTCCATAGTAATTTCAGCCGCCATTAAAGCCTGTCTTTGTGTACCACCCATACATTCTGTGAGGCCGGCGGCGGCCATTGAAGATGAAACACCAATCTCTGCCTGGCATCCACCCATAGCCGCAGAAATAGTAGCGCCTTTTTTGAATATGCATCCAACTTCTGAAGCGGTCAATAAAAACCGGATGATATTGTCTTCAGAATTTCCATCGCAAAAAATAATATAATAAGCAAGCACCGCAGGAACTACACCGGCCGCGCCATTTGTAGGAGCGGTAACTACGCGCCCAAATGCGGCATTTTCTTCATTTACAGCAAGGGCAAAACAACTCACCCAATCCAGGATGTATTTGAAATCTTTGCCGCCTTCCCTGATCGCTTTGATCCATGAATCGAAATCTGAATATTCTTTTCCGGCCATTAATTTTTTGTTCAGATCAGCGGCTCTGCGTTTTACATTTAATCCGCCCGGCAAAATTCCATATGTATGACAACCTTTGTACATACACGCGCTCATCGTTTTCCAGATCTGCAACACACCTTCCCGCGTTTTATTTTCAGGTCGCCATGAATTTTCATTTTCCATCACCACTTCACTGATGTTCATTCCGGTTTGCATACACCAATGAACAAGATCATCCGCATCATTTACCGGAAAAGGAAGAATTACTTGTTCGTCGTTATTTATCTCCTCTCCTTCTTTTTTTACAAAACCTCCACCGATAGAATAATAGGTTTCAGAAATATGATCATCATTATCTAATACAGCAATAAAAGTGAGCGCATTTGGATGATATGGCAGTGATTCGTTCTTTAAAAATTCAATATCTTCTGATGGATCAAAAACAATTTCGTGTGTTCCATTCAACGGTAATTTTTGCGAAGTCTTAATATCATTTATTTTTTCAGAAATAAGATCCACTTCAAATGTAACCGGATCATCGCCACACAAGCCCAGTTGAACTGCAATATCTGTCCCGTGTCCTTTGCCTGTTTTAGCGAGGGAACCATACAATAATATTTCTACAGAAACAACAGCGTCCAATATATTTTTATCCCGCAGAGTTTTTAGAAATAGCTGTGCCGCACGCCATGGGCCAAGCGTGTGGCTGCTGGAAGGCCCCACCCCTATTTTAAACATATCAAAAACCGAAATGGCTTCATGGCTCATAAAAGTAAATTTACAAAAGCAAAGATAGTTCGAAGTTTATTGTTCAAAGGCCAGATTCAGGGTTGCCAACCTTTGAATTACTTTTTCTAGCTAAAAAAAAGTCATTAAGGTTGGCAACCTTT
>DATILZ010000284.1:0-2276 GCA_035475995.1 Hanamia sp.
GACTGTTCTTTCTTGATATCCAATGAAACTTATTACTATAGAATCTTCAGAAGGATTGCTAACCTCCAGTTTAAATTTACCGGAATAATCTGAAATCATACCATGGGTAGTATTTTTGTAATAAATACTTGCCCCTGATACAGGATGGCCATCCTGATCGAGTATTTTACCCTGGACAAATTTCTTAACTGGTGTAACGGTAGTGTCCTGCTTTTTAATAATCGTTTTCTGACGGACTATAATTGTTTTATCGTCCATAATTTTGTAAGTGAGTGGTAAATTTTTAAAACAACCATTCAGAACTTCGGGGACTGTTTCATTTTTTACATTCACTTCAAAAGGGGAGATATCCTCAATCATCTGGCTGTTGTAAAGGAATTCAAATCCTGTTTGCCTTCTGATTTCTTTAAACAGCTCCGGCAATGAAATTCTCTTTTCCTGGATAGAAACTGTTTGTCCGAGTAGCTGCGCGCTTAACATTACTGAGAGAAAACACAATAAGCCTATTTTCATAATTTGCAGTTTGAATTTTTATTTCTTAAACCATTTTATTTATTTTCCTTGTTTATATTCGTTCTTTTCACCCCATAAGGTAGCCTGAGCTCTTTTTATCAAAGAACACTTCTGTCTTTACCTTTCAAAATTAGTGGGTGAAATTATTTTAAGCAGTACCATACCTCCTGCGAAAAGGGGATGGGACAGTAATTCATTTTTTTAGACGCTATCGTTATTTTTTTTAGTAAGCAATTAATTTTCCATTTTCTATTTTAAAATTTACCACTCCTGTTGCAGACAGTAAGTCCATGATTGCCTTTACATTCGACCGCCTTGAAATTACCCCGTTAAACCGCAGATCTTTCTTATCAGAGGCACATTGGATATCAATATCGTACCACCGGGAAACCTGTCGTAGAATGGCTTCCAGCTGATCGTCATTAAATTGAAACAATCCATTTTTCCAGGCAATTGCTTTATCAATATCGGCTGAGCCAACCTTTATTTGGCCGGGGAGATCGTTTGAAATAACAGCTTGCTGTCCAGGTTGGATAATAACCCCTTTGCTACTATTTATTTCATTTGCCGCCACACTTCCTTCCAATAATATAGTTTTTGTATATGGTTCATCAGCATAGGCATTTACATCGAAGTGGGTTCCTAAAACCTGGATCGTCATCCTGTTTGTATGAACGATAAAAGGTATTCGCTCTCCTTTTTTATCCGCCTGATGCGCCACTTCAAAATAAGCCTCGCCGGTAACTTCTACCACCCTCGGGGCTGAGTTAAAAACAGTAGGGTACCTTATAGAAGATGCAGCATTTAACCAAACTTTTGTTCCATCCGGTAAAACTATTTGAAATTCTCTCCCTTTTTGAGTTGCCATTGTATTATAAGTTACAGGGCCGTCCTCATTCACAGATTGGGAACCATAAATTACCTGGGAACCCTTTTTAATAATATTATTATTATTGCCGTTTGTTGAGATAGTACCATTTTGGGCACTATCCAGAAATATTTGCTTACCATTTGCCAGGGTCAATATAGCACCTGAATGACCTCCGTGTACTTTATAAATGGCTAATTCCACCTGTTTATTATCGGGATGAGATTGGAAAGTCTTCCAGCCCCAATATCCGCAAAACAAAATAATCATCGCTGCTGCAACTTTCCAAAAAGCATAATTTCTTTTAATTGAAATAATCTTCGCTTTTTTTGGAGGCATATTCAATATTTTATCCATTCTTCCACTCAATCTTTCATAAACCTCTTGTTCTTCATCAATAGATTGGGATCTGACAATCACTTTTTCATCATCAAAAGAATTGTACCAGGCCTTTAATTGGTGTTTTTCTTCTTCGCTTGCAGTACCTGTCAAATACTTTTCCAGTAAATCTTCGAGCATTGATTTTTCCATTGATTAAGTCGTTCTTTTAAATAGTGTAAAAAGCAGCTTCCTACCCTTAGTCCTTTAAAGTTTTTTTTTATTTAGAAAAACAAAGTGAAAAAAATAGAGAAAGTTTGTTTTAGGGCGGAGCGTAATAGCTTCAGTGATTTAGTGATGTGTGCTTCTACGGTTTTTAAAGAAATTAGAAGTTGTTCTGAAATATCCTTATTACTCATTCCGAGTTCCCGGCTATATTGGAAAACGAGCCGGCATTTTTCAGGCAATTTATTTATTTCTTTTTGCAGTTGTTCCTCAATAACTTTAAATCTCAATTCCTCTTCTATAGTAATTTGATTTTGATTTTCGTGAACAATTTTTAAAGAATGTTGGAATT
>DATILZ010000285.1:0-3810 GCA_035475995.1 Hanamia sp.
TATTTGCAGCAATTGGGAAAAACACCTTTTTTCAAAAAAGAAAAACCTACGCCTTATGATGAAGCGCTCAGCCTGATATGGTATTTGGAAAATGTTTTTTTTGCCGCTGCAGGAAGAATAATTTCTTTTTTAAAAAATCAATTCCCTGACGCAGATTATAAAAATAACCCGGTAATAAAAATGGGTTTTTGGCCGGGCGGCGACCGGGACGGGAATCCTTTTGTAAACACCGAAACTACTTTAAAAGTAGCTGATGCGTTAAGGGGTGGAATTATAAAATGCTATTATCTTGAGATCAGAAGACTAAGACGTAGATTGACTTTCAAAGGTGTGGATGTTCTTTTGGCTGACCTGGAAAAGCAATTGTATAACAATATTTTTATCCCCGATAACCGTACCGAGATCAGTAAAGAAAGTATCCTGAAAATATTGAATGAAATTCGTGAAATTCTAATTTACCAGCACAATGGATTATTCCTCCACCTGATAGATGATATGACCAATAAAGTGCATATTTTTGGATTGTACTTTGCTTCTCTGGATATAAGACAGGATAGTTCTGTTCATAAAAAAGTGTTTGCTGCTCTGGCATCTTCCGGCGTCAATTTTCCTGCTGATTACACTAAGCTAAGCGATGAAAAAAAGATAGAATTTTTCACAAAAAAAACGAAAGAAATTCCTGAAAAAGATTATGGTGATCCGATCATCAATGACACTTTTAAAAGCATAAAAGCGATCAAAATAATCCAGCAATATAATGGAGAACGCGGATGCAACCGTTATATCATCAGCCATGCTGAAACGGCATTAAATGTTTTGGAAATCTATGGTTTGTTTATTATGTGTGGATGGCAAAAAGAGAAAATGAATGTTGACATTGTGCCGTTGATAGAAATGGTAGAAGATTTGCAAAATGCTGCACATACGCTTACTACCTTGTTCCAAAATGAAGAATACCGTGCACACCTGAAACGCAGAAATAATACACAAACGATCATGTTGGGATTCTCCGACGGCACAAAAGACGGCGGTTACCTGATGGGAAACTGGTCTATTTATAAAGCAAAAGAACAACTTACAGCCGTTTCGAGGGAATATGGAATTGATGTAATTTTCTTTGACGGGCGAGGCGGCCCTCCGGCAAGAGGTGGCGGAAAGACTCACAAATTTTATGCATCGATGGGAAAAAATATTGCCAATAAAGAAATACAATTAACCATCCAGGGACAAACAGTAAGTTCCAATTTTGGTACGATCGATTCTGCCCAATTTAATATGGAGCAGTTGCTTCATGCCGGAATTTCCAATGATATTTTTTCAAACCGTCATATCACTTTAGAAAAAGAAGAAGAAAAACTCTTACAGGAGCTGGCAGATGCAAGTTTTGAATCTTATAGCTCTTTAAAAGGTCATCCTGAATTCATGGAATACCTGGTGCAGGTAAGCCCGCTGAAGTTTTACAGCGATACAAATATTGGCAGTCGCCCTACCAAAAGAAAAAAAGGAAAAATGAACATGGAAGATCTGCGCGCAATTCCTTTCGTAGGCTCGTGGAGCCAGATCAAACAAAATGTTACCGGCTATTATGGAGTAGGTACCGGGCTGCAAAAAATGGAGGAAGAAGGAAAATTGGGCGAAGTGAAAAAGCTTTATCAAAATTCCTTGTTTTTCAAAACACTTATTGATAATTGCGAAATGGCGATGAAGAAATGCTTTTTCCCATTGACAGAATACCTGGCGCATGATGAACAGTTTGGCGAGATATGGAATATGATGTATGAAGAATATGAAAAAACAAAAAAATATCTTTTCAAACTAACCGGAAATAATGAATTAATGGCAGATTATCCGGTAGAACAGCTTTCCGTGAGTATGCGCGAAAAAATGATTTTGCCATTGGTTACCATTCAGCAATATGCAATGCATCATATCCGCAAAATAGAGCAGGAGCAAATGAAAGATTCATTAAAAGGAACTTATGAAAAACTGGTAATGCGTTGTTCATTTGGAATTATTAATGCTGGCAGAAATTCTGCTTAATAATTTTTTAAATTCAACAAACGAAGAAATAATGCAAATTGCTTTTTTGCAGAAATGAAAAGAATCGTTGGCTTTCTTGATTTAAGTGTTCGGGATTTGGTTTTACACAATTTTTTCTAATGGCTTCAAAAATGAAGCTCACCCTGCGTTACACTTAAAATTATGAAAAGGTTTTTGCGGTAGCAATAAATTGAAACAATTATTCTATGAGCAGTTTCCCCATTTTAGATCTTGTGATAGGAATTTTTTTTGTTTATTTCCTGCTTATTATTTGCAGTTCTGCTGTAGAATTATGCCTGTCCATTTTTAAATCCCGCGCCAGCTTGAGAATTGGTTAAAACATGAAAACAGGTACGGATAATCCCGGAAGCGCCATAACTATTAATCAATTGAAAACTCAAACAGTTCAGCTACAAAAGGACATTGATAGCCTGCAGGTTTTAAACCTTCCTTTAGGTTGGAAAGCCGCAAATGTCAAAGATTTAAAAACTTTCACTGATTATTCTGTAAAACACATCGCCGGATGGCTTGCGACTATTCTCGCTATTATACTGGCTGCCCCTTTTTGGTTTGATATTTTAAATAAAATTTCAAATTTGCATGGCAGCGGGCCTAAACCTTCAGCAGTAAGTAATACCAATGGTTAAAAATAATTAAGAGAACGGGTTAAGAAGCGAGGAAGATTTAAAAAAGCTCTCTGATTTGTAAATAAATTAAAACTTTGCTTTGAATATTTCTTATCTCTAAAACTCAGCAAAGCAACAAATAATCACGATTCTTCTTTTGATGAATGAGATATAAAATCATTCTTTCTTTCTTTTTACCAATAAATACCACTCATTTTCCAATGGCAGGTAACCAAGATCATAACAGAAAAAATAAATGTTTCCTTTTTTATTCGTGTAAGTGTGGGTGAAATATTTGAACAAAAAGCCCTTTTCCAATAATTTATTTTTAGTTGTTTTGGCGATTTCTTCTTCTGGATTAAAAAAAGTTTCGAGGATGCGCCTGTTCTTGCCGAGTGCATTATTTATATTTCTTATCAGGTTATTGCTCGGCGATTTCAAATGATTATTAAATGCGTTTCTGCAATAATCATCGCAAAATTTTTTATCAGTACGGCCTTTTACAGGTTTCTGGCAGGTGAGGCAAGTGCTTTGGTTTGCTGCTGTCATGCTGTTTGGTATTGATTTGCAAAAAGGAAGATACAACAAGTTTTTAAAGTACAAGCGTTTACAAACGGTTATATACAACTATAAACGAATAAAAACCGGATAACGGTTAAGTGCCATATCATCTTTGCGATGTTGATGCACAATTCAAAGCATCAACTGAAATAAAACAATTTTAAAACAGTCCATTCAAAAAGACGGGCACAAATCAAAAATCATGAATGCATTAAAAAACAAAGTTCAACTGATTGGCAATTTAGGAAATGCTCCTGAAATTAAGAACACAGAAAAAGGTAGAAAACTGGCAAAGTTTTCAATAGCTACCAATGAAACCTATTACAATGCCAAAGGTGAAAAAGTGGTAGAAACACAATGGCATAATTTAGTTGCCTGGGGCAAAGTTGCCGATATTGTAGAAAAATATCTTTCTAAAGGAAGCGAGGTAGCCATTGAAGGAAAACTGATGAATAACAATTACACGGATAAGGAAGGAAATAAAAGATACTCCACTGAAGTGCATGTAAATGAGCTACTACTAATTGGAAGCAAACCTACGGCTTAGGGTTTTTTTTGCCACGAATTCAAATTACACGAGTAG
>DATILZ010000286.1:0-2767 GCA_035475995.1 Hanamia sp.
GAAATTGAACAATTATTTCCTGCTATCAGGGAATTCAGAACGGGAATGTTGCAGGTTTTCATTCAACATACATCTGCTTCATTAGCAATCAATGAAAATGCGGATCCAACCGTGAGAAAGGATTTTGAATATTTTTTCAATAAGATCGTTCCTGAAAATGACCGCAATTATATTCATAATTATGAAGGGAATGATGATATGCCTGCACATCTGAAAGCCGCTATCCTTGGCAGTTCTGTCATGATTCCCATCCAAAACGGGCGGCTGGCACTTGGTACCTGGCAGGGAATTCATTTATGTGAACATCGCAACCATGGAGGAGCCAGAAATGTGATGGTTACTGCTTGGGGAGAATAAAAAATAATGGCTGTTTTTTAATTTACGTTAAGGAAGAATGCTTTAGCCAAAGTATAAAAAAAGGTTCGTGTATCACGAACCTTGGTCGGTATTATTATGATTATTACCTCATTCACAAATCACCACTGCACCTCATCTTCTTTCTCTTACCGGAATTCGTTTTCTATTTTCGCGCAATGGCCTTCTGTTTCCACCGCCTCCATCTGCTTCATTCATTCTAATCTGGCGCCCGTTGTGCATTTTGCCATCCAGGCTTTTGATCATTTTGGCAGCAGCCGATTTATCTACTTCTATCCATGCATTCATTTCTCGAAGATCAATGCGTCCCAGTACTTCTTTTTTTAAATTACTCTCATCCAGGATGAATTGCAAAAAGCTTGCTTTATAAAAGCCATCTTTTGTGCCAAGGTTGATAAACAATTTAGTGAATCCGCCGTCTCTTTCATAACTCGGCCTTTCTCTTCTTTCATTATTATCACGCCGGTTACTATCATTTCTTTTTTCTTTGAAATCCTGTCTTGCATTAAGGTCTTCGGCGTTTTCATAATACTTTAAAAAATGGTCGAACTCAAGTGCAGCCACTCTTTTAAGTACTTCTTCTTTATTCATTTCGTGGAACTTCTTTTCCAGATCGGGCATGTAAGTTTCGTAAGCACCATTAGAAATGTCAGTGTTTATCAGCTTATCCATAAAATAGAAAAACTGTTTGCGGCAAACATCTTTCCCGCTTGGAATATCTAATTTATGAAACTGCGCATTTACCATTTTTTCCAACTGGCGTATCTTAAAAGATTCACGACTATGGCAGATGGAAATACAAATTCCGCTTTTTCCTGCGCGGGCTGTACGTCCGCTTCTGTGTGTGTAAACTTCGATGTCATCGGGAAGTTCAAAATTAATAACGTGTGTGATTCCTTCCACATCAATTCCACGTGCAGCCACATCCGTTGCAATCAATATTTGTAAATCTTTATTACGAAAGCGCTGCATTACTCTGTCTCTTTGTTGCTGCGTCAGATCGCCATGCAATGATTCCACATCATATCCTTCTTTCGATAATTTTTCAGCAATATTCTGCGCGTCAATTTTGGTCCTGGTAAAAATAATTCCATACATGCCGGGATTAAAATCTACCAATCTTTTTAAAGTTTCAAAACGCGAATGTGCAGGAGTAATAAAATATTGATGGTCAATATTTACGTTGGCTGTATTTTTTTTGCCTACAGTTACTTCCTGCGGATTTTGCATAAAGTTTTTAGAGATCGCTCTTACTTCTGCAGGCATTGTAGCACTGAAAAGCCATGTGCTTTCTCGGTTTACCGTATTTTTCAAAACGAAATCTATATCTTCCCTAAAACCCATATTCAGCATTTCATCGGCCTCGTCCAACACAACATATTTTACTTTTTCCAGGTCAATTGCTTTTCTCTCGATCATATCAATCAAGCGCCCGGGTGTGGCTACCACAATATGAACGCCTTTTTTTAAAGCACGAATTTGCATCACAATAGAAGCGCCGCCATATACCGGTTCGGCAATGATATTTTTTGAGTATTTTTTATACTCCTGTATATCGTTACAAATTTGTAAACACAATTCGCGTGTCGGGCATACAATCAATGCCTGGGGATATTTATGAGAAGGATCTATTAATTGTAATAATGGCAAACCAAAAGCCGCTGTTTTTCCCGTTCCGGTTTGAGCAAGTCCGACGAAATCTGTAGTGCCTGAAAGTAAGATGGGAATTGCTTTTGTTTGAATTGGTGTGGGAGTTGTAAATCCAAGATCATTAACCGCTTTTACGAGGTTTTCATTTAGGCCTAAGCCTTCGAATTCATTCATTAATTTTTTTATTTCGCGCAAAGGTAGGTTAATTAGGCGGATGCATGCTTTTAAGGCCGGACTTTATGAGGAAATTATCATATTTTTTGCCCCTCCAGGGAAGCCCTTCGGACGTACTGCACAGCAGATTACCACGCATTTTTTTGCTTCCAATTGAACAAATTTTCTGGAATGTTCATAACAGAGTGAGTCTTACTCTGTCTAATTAAGAATGGAGTTTATTTGTTCTTTTGCTGCAATGGAAATTCTGCGTAAAATCAAGAAGGTTTTTTAAAACAGTTTTTAAATTAATCGGCTCTAATAAAAACCTTCCTGCTTTCAGTTATTTCCGCTCAAACACCTTTTCTCCACCTACAAAAGTCATCAGCACTTTTGTATTCAAAACATCTTTTGCATCAGCCTTCATCAGATCTTTATCCAGTAAAACAAAATCGGCGAATTTTCCTTTTTCCAAACTCCCTTTTTCATGTTCTTCAAAGTTTGCTTTTGCTGCCCAAATGGTCATTCCGCGAATCGCTTCTTCACGCGTTAATGAGTTTTTCATTTCAAAACCGCCTGCAGGCCATCC
>DATILZ010000287.1:0-10623 GCA_035475995.1 Hanamia sp.
CCGTAAACATTCAGCTTGTTTGAAAAAGTAGCCATATATACTTTCCCATTAGCAATTGTTGGGAATACAAACTTTGCAAAGGTGCCAATAGAATCTCTTTTGCTATTCCAATTGCTATTCCACAATTCATGAGCAACATCAGAAGCATCAAAAGCCTGAAGCATTCCGGGTACCGAAGCCTGGTTTGCATCACCGTGAGTGGGATGATTGGCCCAGAGAATTCCGGTTCCGTGTTGTGATCCGTTAGAAGAAACAGAGAGCATTGCTCCAGGCATTCCGTCAGGTAAAACTGTATTACCCACTTTTACGTTTACGGTATCAAACCGCATTTTGCTTCTGATAAATGGAAATTGATTTAATAAAGCTCCTTCAGACCACGCATACACATACTCATTTCCGTATTCATCTTTAAAATAAACCGGTGATCCATGTAAATGCCGGTGCATTGACATAGTGGAATTTGCTACATTCAATGTTTGTATTACGTTTGAATTGTCTGTTGTTGTGTGCCCCATTTGATTGTTATCTATTAAAAATAAACGGCCTTCCTTACTCCCGGATAAGGACAAATGCGTGCCCGGAATTAATAAAACTCCATCTACTCCATAGTCCAAATCATCGTCATTCAAATAGTTATAA
This sequence comes from Hanamia sp., assembly GCA_035475995.1. GTDB lineage: Bacteria > Bacteroidota > Bacteroidia > Chitinophagales > Chitinophagaceae > Ginsengibacter. The sequence goes on from DATILZ010000287.1 coordinate 640, forward strand.
TTTGATGGTGTAAAAAAATCTTTTAAAGTGAGTGAGTTATTTAACTTGAGGAGACTTGAACCGCGGTTTATGGGATCGTTGGGATTACCATTTTGTCCGGTTGTTCCATTTCCCGTAGTAACATATAAATTGCCTTCATCATCTACTGATGGTGGTTGTCCACTCATCCAGATACCGGCTAAACCCCCATTAGGAGCTGCATTATATACATATTTTTGTTGGAGCGTTTTTGCATCATAACCCATTATCCAACCCTGATAAGGAGTCCAGTCGCAATGAGAAGCCCAGGCAATATATACGATGCCGTTATATAACAAAAGCCCTGGCCTTTGGTTTTGTTTCTGTTGATTAAAGATCATAATGCCATTTACGTTTCCATTGCCTGTACCTGGAACAGTTGCAGTAATATAGACGGGACTTCCCGGCTTTTCTGCACCGGTTTTAATATCAATAGCATGTAGATATTGTACAAAAACTGCTGTATTTTTTTTGACTACACTTCTGGCTACAACGTATAAAGTATTAGTCGCAGAATCTATTGCAGGTGTGCCGACAATTCCCATATTTCCACTAAAGTCTTTATAATCGCCACCACATGCATAAGTCATATCCGACGCTCTTACCGGACGGTAATTTGCAGAATCATACGTAAGATTTACCTGCCAGTATGCAGTAGAATCATTCGGGTCATCCGCATCAAAAGCATAGAGCGAGTTATTTACCGTAGCTACTATAACAATATTATGCAAATTCCCCCCAATTGAAATATTGCTGACTACAAGTGGCTGCGCATAAATCTGATCATCTACCGTTCTTGAAAATATTTTTCCAAAATTGCCACTGCTTACATTATCGGTTGTCAGAATTGTTTCATTTCTGTTCCATCCTGTCCTTTTTAAATCATTATGGTTCATGAGCACATTTGCCTGTGCAAATAAATTAGAACAGAAAAACATGAAACTGATACAGGCAAAAGTTTTCTTACAGTAAGTAATTAAAAAAGAGTAAAAATTGAAAATGTACTTGATTTTCATTGGGTTCATTAGATAAAACGGTAAGCGACTTAAAGCGGAAATTCACGGACGGGGGATTACAAGGATCACAAAGTAAATGATTTTAATCCGATTTAAAAAGAGGTCAATCAAAAATATTACCAATATTGAAAATCCCGGCAAGAGGTCGTTTTACTGAAAATTATTCCCATCCGCTTGCAAGTACATCGGCAATATGCATCGTTGTAACTGGCAGGTTTTTTTTGTTGATAATACCCTGCAAATGCATCAGGCAGCTAAGATCTGTAGAAATAATGTGAGATGCTCCGGAATCTAAAGCGTGGTTGATTTTTTGATCAGCCATTGCATTGGAAATAGCGTCAAATTTTACAGCAAACGTGCCACCAAAGCCACAACATGTTTCAGTTTCAGCCATTTCTATTAGCTGAAGGCCTTTCACTTTCCTTAATAAATTTCTTGGCCCTTCTTTTATTTTACATTCACGTAATCCTGCGCAACTGTCGTGGTATGTTACTTTTGCATTTAATGTAGCATCAAAATTCTCAATCTTCAGAATATTGGTCAGAAATTCCGTGAATTCAAAAATTCTTCCTGCAAGGTTTTTTACTAAATTATGCTGAGATGAATTTTCAAATAGCCCGCCATAATAATTTCTTACAAAGCCAACACAGGAAGCCGAAGGAGCAACGATATAATCAGGCGAGTCAAAATCTTTTAGAAATTTTTCCGCAACCTTTTTTGCTTCACTTTGAAATCCGGCATTGAATGCAGGCTGGCCGCAACACGTTTGATTTGTATTGTATTGTACATCGCAGCAAGCTTTTTCCAGTACTTTCACCATATTAAAAGCAGATTGCGGATACAATTGATCAACAAAACATGGTATAAATAACTGTACTCTCATTGAAGAAGAAAAGTAAATTTGTTTTAAAAAGAAAATAAAAGTTCTCTACCTGGAATACTTAAGTGTAATCATTTTTAATGCAGTCAATGCTGCTTCTTCTCCTTTATTTCCATGAATGCCTCCCGTTCTTTCGTCTGCCTGCTGCTGATTATCTACGGTGAGCACACCAAAAATAGTAGGCACAGGCAAAGTCAGATTTAACTGTAAAATGCCATCTGTAATGGCTTTACAAACATAATCGAAATGGGGAGTGCCACCACGCAAAACGCAACCAAGGGCAATAAATGCCTGGGGTTTTTCAAATTTATTATTATAGGTATTCCAAAAATTTTTTATGGTAAAAGGAATTTCAAAAGCGCCGGGAACACTGATAACTTTATGATTCTCCATCCCATATTCGTTTAGAACTTTTTTGCAACCGTCCAGTAATTTATTCACAATTTCCGGATTCCACTGAGTGTGTACAATAACAATACAGGCATCCTTTGGGAGAATGCCTGCGTCAATATTATAAAGATCTTGATTTACTATTGCCATTTTTATTTCTAAAAATTATTCTGAAAAATCACCAAGACGAGCAAGATAACGATCTGCATCAGCAGCTTTTTCAGTAAGCGGGTAATCTGTTTTTATTTTTTTGAAAAGATCAATTGCATCTTTTGTTTTTCCGGTTGATTCTGCAAATAATGCTGCACGGAACAAAAATTCTGAAGAAGTATAGTCGTCTTTGCTATTGACATTTGCAGCTTTTTTATAATAATCTAAAGCGTCGTCATTTTTATTCAATTCTGCACTTGCATCACCCATCATTCCAAGAGCATGGCTTTTTATTTGCGTAGCGCCATTTGCATCAAAATCCTTCAGATATTTGATCGACTTCTCAAATTGTCCAAGATGCAAATAACAAGCGCCGGCATAATATTCACACAAATTGGCAGCAGGGGTTCCGGAATATTGATTGATGATTTTTAAAGCTCCGGGATTCGCGCCATCACCATTTAAAACTTTTGTAGCAAGCATGATTTTTGCAGAATCCGCAGCGTTTGTGAATTCAGAAAAATATTTTTGAGTTACAAATACTACTTTATCGGCTTTTTCCTGTTCCGGCACCTTAAACATGTATTTGTAAATCAACCATGCAGCAAGTAAAATGATAATTGCAGAACCTATGTATGAAATTGGTTTACTATAATCTTCCCAAAAGCCGCGGGCTTTTTCTACTACATCTACTTCTTTTTTTTGTACTTTTTTGTCCGCCATTAAAATTGTTTTTCTTGTATTGTTTTTAGTTTTGATATTCGCTTTAGTCTTTCTACTTGCTACTTACTACTTTCTACTTACTACTTTCTACTTTCTACTTTCCTAATCCATTATAAACGGATAATCATCTTCTGCATAAACGTCTTTCAATACTTCACTATCATCCGGATAAGGGCTTTCTTCTGCAAATTTCACTGATTCTTCTACCTGGTGTTTTACACGATCAGTTATTTGTTGAATTTCTTCATCGGTTACACCAAAATTATCTTTCAATTTTGTGAGAGTTGTTTCAACCGGATCCTGTAATTTATATTCTTCCATTTCTTCTTTAGAACGATATTTTGCAGGGTCACTCATGCTGTGGCCTTTGTAGCGATAGGTTTTTATTTCCAAAAGGGTAGGGCCACCTTTTTCACGCGCTCTTTTTACTGCTCTTTCTACTGCCTCATGTACAGTTTCAGGAACCATTCCGTCTACCTGGTCGCCCGGCATTTCATAAGCATCAGCCAGTTTGTATATATCAAGAACGTTTGAGGTGCGGGCAACAGAAGTTCCCATGGCATAGTTGTTATTTTCGCAAATAAATACCACCGGGAGTTTCCAAAGCATAGCAAGATTGAAAGTTTCATGCAGTATTCCCTGGCGGGCAGCGCCATCGCCAAAGAAACAAAGAACTACATTATCAGTGTCTTTATATTTTTCTGCAAAAGCAAGTCCTGCGCCGGTTCCAATCTGAGCACCTACAATTCCATGGCCGCCGAAAAATCGATGTTCAACACCAAAGAAGTGCATACTTCCACCTTTTCCTTTGCTGCATCCTGTAGCTTTTGCATACAATTCAGCCATGCACGCCTTTGGTGAAATACCTTTGGCAATTGCCAATCCGTGATCCCGATAGGCAGTTATGAAAATATCATCATCATTGGTAGCAGTCATGCATCCGGCTGCTATTGCTTCCTGCCCTATATATAAATGGCAGAATCCGCGGATTTTTTGCATTCCATACATTTGTCCTGCTTTCTCTTCAAAGCGGCGCAGTAAGAGCATCAGCTCGTACCAGTATAAATAAGTTTCTTTAGAAAACTTGTTTGTAGCCAAGATTTTTAAATTTTAGGCCGCAAAGATAGGATAAAAAGAAAATAAATTTTAGTGAAAAAACAATTAAGAAAAGAAGCTAACGCTTACTCCAGGTTTCAATAGACATTCTATTTAGGAAACGATGTTTCTTGCATTATCCCCGAATTAACCTTTGCGTTTTCAATAAATTTTATAGGATAAAGCGTTTAAGTCGCAAAGGGCGAATTCCTTATTGTTGTCATCATTAATTAATTATTGATTGGAAGCTACTTTCTTGTAATCTATGACGTAATTTCTACCCAATTGTTTCGCATCTTCTCCGATCCTTGATCGGAGGGGTATCGAAGAGGTATCGAAGAAGTATCGAAGAGGTACACTCTGCGAAATAGAGAAAATAGCCTTGTCTTACACTGAAAAAAATTTGAGGTCAGGATGATAATCCTGCCAATTTGATTTTTTTATACAACAATAATTCCTGTGTAACTTATAAAACGGTTACTCATTCTTCTTTATCACTTAACCGCTTAATTCTAAAATTTTCTTTTTTGTTCAGTAACGAAATAAATAACCGTTATTTCTATTTTGTATTCTTAAGAGACGGTAAAGTTTCATTTATCTCAGTTTCATTAAACTACAAATCTTTTAAACACAGTTTAACCCTTCCTAAACTTCTCTAAGCTATCTAAACTTCCTTAAACCTAATCCCGAATCCCCTATTTTTGTTCACTTAAAAATCAAAACAAAATTCTTTTATGGTAAACAGAAAAGTGTTAACGCTCGATGAATTCACTATTCGTGAAATGCGTGCTTTTCCAAGGGCAACCGGTGAACTGTCGGGACTTTTAAGAGATATCGGACTTGCGGCAAAAAGGGTAAATGTAGAAGTGAATAAAGCAGGCCTGGTAGATATTCTGGGTGAAACAGGAAACATGAATGTGCAGGGTGAAGAAGTGAAATTGTTGGATGTATTTGCAAATGATCAATTGACACGCGTGTTACGCCATGGAATCAGTTGCGCCGGTATTGCGAGTGAAGAATTAGATGATTTTGTCATTTTTGATAATGAAATCAGCAGGAATTCAAAATATATCTGCATGTTCGATCCATTGGATGGAAGCACCAATATTGATGTAAATGTTTCTATCGGAACGATTTTTAGTGTTTATAGAAGGGTTACGGAAGTTGGAACTCCTGTTACCAAAAAAGATTTTCTTCAGGCTGGTAATCGCCAGGTGGCGGCTGGTTACATCATTTATGGCTCTTCAACTATTTTGGTTTATGCTACAAAAAGAGGTGTGAACGGATTTACATTAGACCAATCAATCGGTGAATTTTGTTTGAGCCATCCGGATATTAAATGTCCTGAAAACGGAAAAATGTATTCTGTAAATCATGGCAATTATTTTGGTTTTTCTGAAGAAATAAAAAAATACATAGAATGTTGTCAGAAAAAAAATAAGACAAACGGTGGCCCATACACGCAAAGATATATTGGCAGCATGGTCAGTGATGTTCACCGCAATTTAATTCGTGGTGGAATATTTTTATATCCTGGAACAAAAGAAAAACCGAAAGGAAAACTTCGTTTACTATACGAATGCAATCCGTTAGCCTACATGATAGAAGTTGCCGGTGGAAAAGCCACTGATGGCACACAAAGAATCCTGGAAAAAGTACCTGCGGAATTACATGAACGGACACCTTTTTTTATCGGAAGTTTGAAAATGATGGAAGAGCTTGAAAGGTATTTGCTGAAGGTTGAAAGTTGAAGGCTGAATTCTTCAATTCGTGTAATTCTTAATGAAAGTTGTGTTTAAAAATTAGTATTTGAAAAATTAGTGTTCAAAAAATTGCGCAATCAAAATAAAAATGAAAACAATCATTTCTGTAAAAGATCTTAAAAAAAATTATGGCAAGTTTGAAGCTGTAAAAGGCATTTCATTTGATGTATATGAAGGAGAAATATTTGGGTTGCTTGGGCCAAATGGTGCTGGCAAATCAACCACGCTTGAAATCATAGAAACGCTTCGCGATAAAACTTCCGGAAAGATCATTGCAGATGGTTTAGACCTGGATCATGATGCTTCTCAAATAAAAAAAATTATCGGTGTACAGTTACAAACTTCAGGTTTTTATCCGGGATTAAATTTATTGGAACTAATTGATCTTTTCTGTGGTTTGTATAATACAAAAACAGATTCTACTAAATTGCTTGAAATGGTAAATCTGAAAGACAAAGCAAAAAACAAATTTAAAGAGATGAGTGGGGGGCAGAAACAACGATTTTCCATTGCCACTACATTGATCAATAAACCAAAAATCATTTTTCTGGATGAACCTACAACAGGCCTGGATCCGCAGGCACGGCGCAATTTGTGGGAATTAATCCAACGAATCAGAAAGGAAGGAACAACGGTAATTATTACCACGCATTATATGGATGAAGCCGAATATTTGTGCGACCGGGTTGCTATCATGGATGAAGGAAAGATTATTGCTTTGGAATCTCCTGATAAATTAATTGATGATTTAGTGGCTTCAGGATTTGAAAGACCTAAAGAAACAAAATCAGCCAATCTTGAGGATGTATTTATTAACTTAACGGGAAAAGATTTCAGGGAGGATTAAGCTATATTTGCCCGCTAAATTTTAAAACTACAACTTAAATAAATTCTATGAAAGCGATTTTTCTTGTGTGTCTTTTTCCTTTGTCGGTTTCTTTTGCTCAAACAAAAAAAACTGTTTCAAAACCAAAGCCAAAAGCAACTGCTGTAAAACCGGCAGCAGTCATGACCTCCACAGATAGCCTCAGTTATTCAATTGGCGTGCAGGTAGCTGAATATTATAAAACCATGGGAGTTGGAAAAATAAATACGGATTATGTATCAAAAGCCTTCAATGACGTATTAAACAATAAAGCATTAACCATTTCTGAAGACGAATGTAATATGAACATACAACAAAAACTACAACAGTTTATGGCAAAAAAAATAAGTACTGTAAAAGATGCGGGAATCAAATTTTTGGAAGAAAATAAAAAGCGTCCCGGCGTGGTTACTTTGCCAGACGGATTGCAATATGAAATAATTACAAAAGGCACGGGCCCGATTCCTAAAGCAACAGACACCGTGCAGGCAAACTATATGGGTACTTTGATCAACGGACAGGAATTTGATAATTCTTACAAAAGAGGCGAGCCTATTACGATTCCTGTAACTGGCGTTATTCGTGGCTGGACAGAAGCTTTGGAGATGATGCCCGTTGGCAGCAAATGGAAATTATTTATTCCTTCGGATCTCGGTTATGGCGACAGAGGTGCAGGTAGTGCAATTCCAGGCGGCTCTGCTCTCATCTTTGAAATTGAGTTATTGAATATTGTTAATAAATAAATCATTTCTTTATGGCAGAAGATCAGGATTTTCGTTATCCAATAGGAAAAGAAGATCAGCAGGAAGAATATGCACTTCCGTTCAATGAACAATTAAAAAGATCATTGATTGATGAAATAAAAATGCTTCCTTCCAATCTTGAATACGCCATTCAGAATTTAGATGCCGCACAATTAGAAATCCCGTACCGGACCGGTGGATGGACTGTTCAGCAATTGGTTCATCATGTTGCAGACAGTCATATCAATGCTTATGTGCGTTTCAAGCTTGGTTTGACGGAAGAAAATCCTGTTATAAAACCTTACGATCAGGATGCGTGGGCCAAATTGCCGGATACAAAATTGCCAATCAATATTTCAATTACACTTCTCTTTTCCTTACATGCAAGATGGTGCGAACTAATGGATGATATGGATGAAACCGAATGGCAGCGCACTATTTATCATCCCGAAAGGGAAATAAAAATTTCTCTGTGGGAACTTTTGAAATCATATGCATGGCATGGAAAACATCACACAGCGCACATTTTAAAATTGAGAGAAAGAATGAATTGGAAATAATTTCTCTTTGTTTTAAAAATGATATCTGAATTATAGAATAATATACATTGATTGCATTGAATATTTACAAGATTATCTGAAATCTTATTCTGTATTAAACCTTAGAAGAAAATTTGAGCTCTTATCTTGCAAAACCTTATTACCTTCAATTTCCACATTTACAGGACTTGAAGGTAATAAGGTTGAAAGAACTTTTAATTTTTTTCTACTAAATTTTTTTCTACTAAGATTTTGAAAAGCATAGTTTAAGCACCTATTTAGCCTTTGTATATTATTTTATAGAATTATTTATTCGTTTGCTGTTCCCTGATTTACTCCTATTAATAATAAGCATTAATTCCCTTTGTTTTTATTGGCAAGCAAACCGAACGTTAAAAATAATCGGCGGTGTAATTTCGCAATATCATTGTTTTAATATTGCATTTCATTTTGAATAAAAAACTGATTGTAAAAATTTTACGCCTGTATTTTTTATTTCAGGTTTTTGGCGCCGCAAACGTATCGGGCCAGGTAATGATTTCCGGAAATGTTTATGATTCTTCAAAGTTATATGCAATTCCTGACGTAACTGTTTATAGCACATCCGGAGGTACCGCACTGACCGATTCTACCGGCGCGTATCACATTTATTCAGCAGAAACAGATTCTCTCAGTTTTTATTATAATGGAAAATCAACGATAAAATTTCCGGTAAAAGCCATTGCTAATTATACCGCTTTTGATATTTCGCTTCGGGTAAAGGTAAAAGATAAAGAGAAGTACAAATTATTGAATCCTGTCACCGTTTTTACAAGCTCTTATCAAAAAGATTCTATAGAAAACAGGCAGGATTATGCAAAAATATTTGGCCAGGAAAAACCGGGAATTCATTCTACTTATGATCCTGGCGGTGCTGCAGGTCTTGATTTGGATGCGCTTATCGGAATGTTTCAATTCAGAAAAAATAAGCAAGAGCTTGCTTTCAAAAACAGGTTGCTACAGGATGAACAGGAGCGTTATATTGATTATCGTTTTTCTTCAAAAACCGTTTCCAGAATTACCGGCCTGAAAGGTGATACACTGGAAAAATATAGAAAAATATACCGTCCCACCTACTTTTTTGTTGTAAACAGTTCCCTTGCACAATTTTACCAATACATATTAAACACTTCCTACGCTTTTAAAAAACAGGAAGGCATCCAATAATACAATTTTCCTTGTCAATGCTTTATATATGAAAGGAATTATTTTTTTTTGAAAAAAAAGAACCGTTTCTTTGGGAAAAAATTACTTTACTAAAAATGAATAACTTCATCAAAATTACGCTCGTATGAAAAAACTATACTTACTATCTTTTGTCTCTTTTATTTTTTGCAATCTATCAGCTCAATCTCCAGGTTGTACTACAAATGTTTCTCCTGTAAATCAAACTGCTGATGTGAGTCCCAGTCCTTATGTTACTTTTAAATGGAATCCGGTAGCAGGCGCTGCTTCCTATGACGTGTATGTAAGTAGTAAAATTCCGCCAAAACAGTTGGTTGGTACTGCAGTATCAGATACTTTTAATTTTACCGGTGCTGATTACAGCACAGTTTACTATTGGTATGTAGTTCCTAAAAATGCTGCAGGTGCGGCAATTGGATGTACTTCATCAGCCACTTCTTTTCTTACGATCGCGCCGCCGCCGCCGCCTTCAAATGATGATTGCTATGGAGCCACAGATCTTTCAACTTCAATTATCAATGGTACAACAATCGGTGCTACACAATCATCCCCGGCCATTTCATGCGGAGGTTATGTTG
>DATILZ010000288.1:0-1529 GCA_035475995.1 Hanamia sp.
TTTTTACTTCCCTACCGGATATGGGAGAAATGGTTTTTCCGATTCTTGCAAATAAGAGCCTGAGATAATCGTAGATTTCGGTCATGCTGCCAACAGTAGATCTTGGCGTACGTGTAATTACTTTTTGTTCAATGGCAATTGCAGGGCACAATCCTTTTATATAATCAACATCCGGCTTGTTCATTCGCGCCATAAACTGCCTTGCATAAGCGCTCATGCTTTCTGCATAGCGCCTTTGGCCTTCTGCAAATAAAGTATCTATTGTTAAGGACGATTTCCCTGAGCCAGACACACCTGTTACCACTATTAATTTATTCCGTGGAATTTCAACATCAATGTTTTTCAGATTGTGAACCCGCGCCCCTTTTATAAAAATATTATTTGATAAGGCTGGTGTTTTCTTTTCAGTAGCGATTTTACTTGTGTTCATTTTATGATACGCAAAATTACTGAATCGTAATTTTATTGCGGTGCGTAATTTTACGGACTTCTTTTAAAAGTGGTATTCCTCTATTTTTGAATTTGACCGAAAAATACATTTCAAATATTTGGAAGTGTGCAATTTTAAATTAATTTTGGTCTTCCAATTTTCCTGAAAGAATGAAGAACCTTCTGCCCACCGCTCAAAGTTGCCTCATCGTTTTCTCTTTAATTGGAACTTACACAATCATCCTAAACAAAAATCGAAAACCAGGTTATGAAAACCATGAACAATTTGACGGATCAGCAATTGATCCACCTCTATCTTGATGGAGACACAGACGCCCTTTCCAGTCTCGTAGATCGTTACAAAGACAAAATCTACACTTCCATTTATTTATTGGTTAAAGACAAATATCTCGCTGAAGATATTTTCCAGGATTCTTTCATCAAAGTAATTGATACCATTAATGGTGGCCGTTATAATGAAGAAGGAAAATTTTTACCATGGGTAATGCGCATTGCCCACAATCTATGCATTGATCATTTCAGAAAGGTGAAACGGCGCCCCGTTATCAAAACCAGCGATGATCATGATATTTTTGAAACACTTAATTTTTTCGACGCCGGCGCTGACGAAAAAATGATGCAAACACAAAGCCATCACCGGGTAACAAAAATGCTGGACATGCTGCCGGAAGACCAAAAAGAAGTAATCGTGATGCGTCATTTCGCTGACCTGAGTTTTAAAGAAATCGCTCAACTTACCGATTGCAGCATTAATACTGCCTTGGGACGTATGCGCTATGGTCTGATTAACCTAAGAAAATTAATGATTGAGAAGCAAATCGCTTTGTAAATCTGCCCCTGATACCACAAAAAAAATCCCTTTTAAATTAAAACTTAAAAGGGATTTTTGTTAATGGCCATTTTTATGCGAATAGAGGAAATGAGAAATCATCTTTCTTATTCACTTTCCAACTTCCGATATACTTTTATAATTTATTTCCTTCAGCATCCAGTTCAACGATTTCATACCCGAAACTTTTTAACCCTGGTAAGAACAAATCTTTATCTCCGACCAATAAAATATTCATTTTATTGAGATC
>DATILZ010000289.1:0-2210 GCA_035475995.1 Hanamia sp.
TTTTCAAATTAATATCAGTTGGAGCAAGAATTATAATCTTTGCATTGCTGTTCACTTTTCTTATTTCATTTATCATCCATTTCATATTTGCAACGCAACTATTTACCATTGAATCATTGCCGTTTTTTAAATCATTCACCCCCAAAAAAATAAGGTAATCATTGGCATTAGGATATTTCTTTAGTACAGGCAATAGCTCTTCTTTGTCAGCTGTTTTTCTTCCACTTCTTCCCGCATTTACAAAATCAATATCCGGATGCTCCTGCGATAAAAAATAAACCCAGCTATGACCGTCAACCTGCGCTCCGTAGGTAATTGAGTCACCAAAACAAACAACCTGCCGTTGAATATTTCTGAATCCTGTAATAACAATTGCGCTGATACAAGTAATAATTAATAGAGAGAATAATTTTCTGTTCATCGGAATAAATTTATTGCAGGACATTTTTCAACCATGCCGGGTATTCTACCGAAATAATTTTTTGTGGCCAGTAACCATACCAGGCATAGCCGGTTCTGCGTTCACGTAATACGTCTGAAAGCTCATATACCTTTTTCCCATCCCGATTGGCAAACATTGGACGATCTGTTTCCAATTCATAATATCGTGTCCACATCGGTGGTGCGCCGGAATCCGTAACAACAATTTTGTCAAACTTAGCCTCATGAAATTTATAAACAACATCCTTTGCAGGAATGGTTTTAACCCGCTCATCTTTTATGGCTACTTTTTGAAACCAGGCCAAAGCATTTTTTATTGCACTAATAATTTCTGCATCAGGATTTTTTACCTGCATCAGTAAATGAACAATTTCCACGCTTTCTTCACTTGCTTTTGATGGCAGCTCAAAAGTTCTTGCTCCTACAGGTTTTAAGCTGATATTATCATGTTGCTGGCACCAAACGGTTGCTTTACCTTTTTCAACAATCTGGCATTTTAAAATGCAGTCAATTCCTTTTTTATATGCATTAGCTGCTTCTTTTCTCAGCTGATTTTTTACAAACGAATAGTAAGGCTCATTTTGCACAATATGCTGCAATACCTGCATAATCCCAATCATGGCGCCATCATTAAAAGTTATGTATTTGCGATATCCGCTTACATCAGGATAAAACTGTGGCCAACCTCCATTTTCATATTGTGCTTCTAAAATAAAATGTAATCCACTCAGGGCTGCATCTTCATACTTTTTATCGCCAAGCAAAGTATAAGCTTTTGCCAAATATTCTATTTGCGTGTACGTGGCACCGTTATCAAATGTGGTGTGCAGAGAATCTTTATGTCCGGCAAGTATAACTTTTTGTTCATCAGTAAGAATAGCCAACATGTCGTAATTCTTCGGCCAGCCACCGTTTGCCTGTTGATACAACAAGATATTATCAGCAATCTGCCGAACATCAGTGGCCTTAAAACGAGGTTGGTCTTTTGCCGGAACAATTACCTGCTCATGATCGGTTATATCCATCCAATGATGCCGGCTGTCCTGGAAACCCGAAACATTTTGTATATCAAAATCTTTTTGAGCAAAAAGAATAACAGGTGCTGATAAAAATAAAATACCAAAAACTAATTTTTTTATTTTAACTGAGAAGAATCGCATGTGGTTTATTTTCGGATGTGAATTATTTAACCTCCACTTTCTTACCATTAATCGTTGTGTTTTTTATATGAAGGTCTTCTGCATTTTTGATAAAATTCTCCGTTTCCACATTTTCAAAATTACAATCAACAATATGAATATCCTTAACAGGCTTTGATTCCAGGCCTTGGATATAAATTCCGTATTTACTTTTTTGACTTACAACATTATTCACAAATACACCGGTTAGCGAAGGCGGAAAATTACATTTCGCCGCTTTTTTCTCTTCGTAAATCATGTTGATTTTCACCACAGCTTCCCGCACTTCACCTACTTTAATATTTCTGAAATAAAAGTTTTTCATTACGCCGCCACGGCATGCATTTGATTTTATCCTTATCGCCCGCTCAAGATGAGGACTGCTCATCACACAATTTTGAGCATACACATTTTCAACACCACCTGAAGTTTCGCTGCCAATTACCACACCTCCATGGCCATCTTTCATCTGGCAATTCTGAACAATAATATTTTTTGAAGGAACATTTACGCGACGTCCATCTTCATCACGGCCACTTTTTATCGCGATGCAATCATCGCCATCAGTGTACGAACAATTTTTGATCATTA
>DATILZ010000290.1:0-3086 GCA_035475995.1 Hanamia sp.
TGCAGACCAATGAAGCTGGAAAAACTTATATACCATTTCGTTTTGACATCCGCAATACAAGGGCAACATGGATGGGTTCTACTCCACATTCACGTGGAAGCCAGGTGGATGCATGGAACCAGGGAAAGTATGATAACTGGCTGCCTTCCAAACGCGTAAGAGATAAAAGGTATACAGATATTCCATTAACAATGGGTTACTATTCCCGTGAGGATATTCCTTTTTATTATGCTATGGCCGATGCGTTTACGGTTTGTGATCAAAATTTTTGCTCCGCAATGACCAGTACGAATCCGAATCGTTTATTTTCCTGGGCGGGTACGGTGAAGGAAGAGCAAACAAAAGATGCAAAAGCAATTATGCGAAACCTGAGCAACGATCGCTGGGGTGTTTTAAAATTTGATACTTTTCCTGAACGCCTTGAAGCAAACGGAATATCCTGGAAATTTTATCAAAATGATATTGATTGTGGAGGCGGTTTTACCGGCGATGAACGGGCATGGCTTTCTAATTTTGGCTGTAATCCATTGGAGTGGTTTGCCAGTTACAATGTAAAGTTTTCTCCCCGCTATATTAAAACTCTGCAAAAACAGCTGATATCACTTCCGGATGAAATTAAAGAGTTGCAAGACAAAATAAAATCAGGCTCTTTAACAGGAGATGCACTGGCAAAAGCGAAGGCAGCAATTGCAAAAAAGAAAGAAGTATTTGATAATGCTCAAAAGGATTTACAGGAATACAACCAGGATGCCTACAACAAATTATCGCAGAGAGAAAAAAATTTATTCCAAAGAGCCTTTGCTGATAATTCAAATGATTCCGATTATCATAACCTCACTAATTTAACGTATAACGACAGAGGAGAGCAGCGTGAGTTGAATATTCCTAAAAGCGATGTTTTATATCAATTTCGGAAAGACGTTGAATCAGGAAAACTACCAACCGTTTCCTGGCTGGCAGCTGCGCAGAATCTTTCAGATCATCCAAGTGCGCCATGGTATGGTTCTTTATATGTATCAGAAATATTGAATATTCTTACAAAGGATCCGGAAGTTTGGAAGAAAACAATCTTTATTGTCAATTTTGATGAAAATGATGGGTATTTTGATCATGCTCTTCCTTTTGTAGCTCCTGATCCGCTTAATGCAAACACTGGTAAATGTTCAGCCGGTATCAATACAGATGTAGAATATGTACGATTGGAAAATGAATTAAAAGAGGGAATTCCAAAAAGAGAAGCGAGGCAGGGTCCAATTGGCCTTGGCTTTCGCGTGCCAATGCTTATCGCCTCTCCCTGGAGCAGGGGCGGACAAGTGTGTTCGCAGATATTTGATCATACTTCAGTTTTACAATTCCTTGAAGTTTTCTTAAAGAAGAAGTTTGGGAAAGACGTAAAAGAAAAAAATATCAGTGATTGGCGCCGCACCATTTGCGGCGATCTTACTGGCGCGTTCAATTCATATGATGGAGAAGATGCTCCTGAAATTTCTTTCCTTGAAAAGAAGCCTTTTATTGAGAAGATTTACAATGCAAAATTTAAAGATGACAATTTAAATTATAAACAGCTGTCCAAAGAAGAGATTCAGCAAATTAACAAAGACCGATTTTCTTCAAAGGTATTGCCTTTGCAGGAACAGGGAATCAAGGCGGCATGTGGATTGAAATACCAGCTTTATTCGGATGGGAAATTAAGCGCAGATAAAAGAAACCTGGAAATCGTGTTCCAGGCAAGAAATGAGATTTTTGGCAAAGACGCTCTTGGTTCTCCGTTCAATTTGCTTTTTCCGGGTAAATTTGCTGTGGAGAATCAATTTGATTCTGTGGGTGCCCGCTCTTATGCTGTGGCCGCTGGAAAAGAACTTTTAGAAATTCTTCCCATCGCATCTTTTGAAGGCGGTATTTACCATATTGCAATTCATGGGCCGAATGGTTTTTTTCGTGAAATGTCAGGGAGCATGGAAGACCCGCAATTGTCCATTATCTGTGAATATGAAAGGCCTGAAAAGCTGGTTAAAAAGTTGAGTGGAAATATTGATTTGAAAATCAGTAATAACTCTGGCAAGCCTTATGAAATCGAGATTAGAGACAATGTGTATAAAAACAAAGTGATTAATAAAAAGGTGTCCGCGAATCAAAGTAACGGTGATGCTTATGCTAATATTTTAAACCTCAGTAAAAGTTTGGGCTGGTATGATTTCAGTGTGTTTGTAAAGGGTTTTGATAAATTTGAACGCCGCTATGCAGGTCATGTAGAAACCGGCAAAGCAAGTTTTACTGATCCTTTCATGGGAAGAGTGTAAGTTTTTTGTAATTAAAAATCTAAGATATTTATGGGTTTACTGTTTCCACATCAAAAGAAAACCTTCCTTTTTCTTCTTTTTTTTGCAGCCCTTTCTTTGAATGGTTTTACACAGCCAAAACAATATACTGTTGCAAATGCTCATGCCCATAACGATTACGAGCATCCCGTACCTTTTTATACCGCTTTTAATGCCGGCTTCGGATCTATCGAAGCAGATGTATTTCCGGTAAATGGTGTTTTAATTGTCGCACATAGCAAGAGAGAAATCGATCCACAACGTACTTTGGATAGTCTGTATATTCAGCCTCTTTTACAAGAACTGAAAAAGAATAAAAACCGGAAAGTCAATTTATTGATTGATATAAAAGAAAGTTACAAAGAAAGCCTGCAACTTCTCATTGATGAGTTGGAACCATTGAAAAACTATATTTATTCTCCTGCAAATAAAAATAATCCCGTTACAATCCTTATCAGTGGCGAGCGGCCACCTCCCAATGAATACAAAGATTATCCCGATTATATTTATTTCGATGATGATCTTCGCAAATTTCATAATCCTGAAGAATGGCAAAGAGTAGGATTGGTAAGCCTGTCATTTGAAAGATATTCGCGGTGGAACGGTGAAGGAGTACTTCCGGAAAAGGATAAAGACACATTGCTTCATGTTATCGATAGCGTACATACATGCGGAAAAAAGATTCGTTTTTGGGCGGCGCCGGATAATGAAAATTCATGGAAGACACAAATGAAACTTGGGGTCGATCTGATTGGAACAGATAAAATT
>DATILZ010000291.1:0-8812 GCA_035475995.1 Hanamia sp.
AGATTTTACCCAAACTTTCTTTCACATGACACCGACTGTTGCGGCTTTAACCATGCTCAGTAAGTTTCAAAATAACATTAAGAACGCTGAAAACATGATTGTTACCTATTGCCATTCGCAGATTGGCGCAGTAGCAGTACATATGGATCAGGTAGGCGTATTGGTCGGTCAAAACTCTAATTATTTGATGCCCGGCCAGCAATTATCCGTGACCGCCGGTGTAGGTGCTTACAGTTCGTCTTCAACGCCAACTATAACGATTAATGGTAGCAATGTTCCTGTTACCGCAGGACAAGGAACCTACAACACAACCGTAAGTGGAGCGGGAGAACATACAGTTAATGTGAATGTAAAATTTAAAGATGAAAATGGTAATTGGGTTACGAAAACTCAAACAGTAACCTACACAGTAGGAACTCCCGGTGGCGCAGCAGTAATGCTGGATAAAATGAATGTATTTTATATTGGTGTTCCGAATCCCGTAACCATTTCATCCGGAACAGGTTGGGATAAAACACATGTCTCAATGACCGGTGGTTCTTTGACACCATCAGGCGGACCAGGAAAATATACGGTTAAAGTAAGCCAGGTGGGTAAGGCTTCAATCACAGTAAATGCGGATGGTAAAGCAAACACTTATGATTTCAGGGTAAAACGAATTCCTGATCCGGTTGTGAAAGTTGGGCCAAACAGTGGAGGGAGAGTGCAATCAGTAGTTTTCAAAAACCAGAATTTTGCCCGGGCGGATCTTGAAAATTTTGATTTTGATGCACACTTTAATATTGTAAGCGCAACGATTTATTTTTCAGGTGCAAATTTCGGTAACGTACAATCAGCCGAGATACATGGCGGAAGCCTCGAGGGCATAAGAGGCCAATTGGCTAAATGTATTCCCGGAACTTCCGTAACTTTCGACAATGTAAAAGTACAGGGGCCGGACGGAATTGTAAGAAGTATTCCTGGTCCGGGATTTATTTTGTATTAATCTAAAAAGAATAAAAATAAAGGCTATGAAAACAATGATAATGAAATGCCTGGTGGTGGTACTTGCATTAGGAGTATTGTCTAATACGGCGGATGCACAGGCGAGGAAGAGAACAGCAAAAAAGCGCACAACGGCAAAGAAAACGACAGCGGCAAAAACAAATGCAAATATTCACCCGGCTGCCACTGATACTGCGATCGTTCAGGCGCCTGCACCTGTAAATGACAGCCTTCCCATTACTTCGGTAAAACCATCATTGAGGCCTGAAACTGCCCTTGATGTTCATAATGGCCTTGTAACAGAAAGAGTTCCGCTTCCTTACCAGGTTTTGAGGCAGGAAGATGCTGCATATGACGAAAGGATTTGGCGTGAGATAGATACCCGTGAAAAGATAAATCTTCCTTTCCGCTATTCTGCCAATGAAGATAACGGTAATCAAAGATTCATTTCTATTCTCTTTAAAGCCATACAGGACGGACCAGATAATGGTGGCGTAACAGCGTTCGCTCCAGTTGATGACCGCTTTACCACACCAATGACAAAAGCTGAGGTAGCAAAAGCGGTTTCCGGAGGTAGTGTTTCAGTTCCAATTTATGATTCTTTGGGAAATGTAATTGGAAACAAAGAAACGATGCAGGAAGTAAACCTGGATTCTTTTTATAAGTTCCAGATCAAAGAAGAAGTGATTTTTGACAAACAAAGTTCACGGCTATTCTGGAGAATTTTGGGTATAGCGCCTATAAAACGTGTAATAACTTCTTCTGGTGTTGATTTGGGAGATACGCCGCTGTTTTGGGTTTATTACCCGGATATGCGCCCGATATTCGCAAAATATTATGTTTATAATGGAAAAAATTACGGTGCAAGAATGACGTGGGAAGATCTTTTTGAGTCGAGAATGTTTCATGGCCGCATTATAAAAAGCACGCTTAATAATCCTTTCGATCAGTTCTTAAGCACCCAAATGGGATTAAAGCAAAGTTCGATTCTTCAATTATTGCAGGGCGATAAAATTCAAAACGAGATATTTGATTACGAGCAAAATCTTTGGAGTTATTAATTAGGATTTAGTATTCATATCTATTAAAAGGGAAGCCGGCTGGCTTCCTTTTTTGTTTAAATAGGAAATGCAATTATTTGTTTGTCTGCTGATTATCAAAGCAGATGGCATTCGTCCTAAATAAATTTGGGTGTTTTTTTGATCCGGGGTCTTAATAAATTCACTTGTTATTTTGATCAAATCCATTTTTTGCAAAATAACAATTGCTGTTATTTATGCTCTTACTGTAAATACTTCATTTATACTTCAAAAGGTGCACACAGTAAATTATTCTACATTTCTTCAAAATGGAGAATGATATTCTTCATGATGCATTTCATTTTATTGAAAAACGCTGAAACGCTATCTGTATTTGACTTTAGAGCTATTATCAGACTTTATAAAATGAAAATAGCGGCACAGGAATTGTTTTGAAAAATATTAAAAACAATAACATGAACCCTAAAAAAATTATTTTATGAAAACGCTATTAATGTCACTGATTTGCACTTTTATGTGCTTTTCTTTATTTGCCCAGGTGGACAGTACTAATAACACGAGTCCGACAACAACAACTCCTCAAAATACGATGCCGATGAACAACAATGTAACAGATAGTTCGGCAAATATGAACTCTACCAATAATTCAAACACGAATTCAACCAATTCAAATATGAATTCAACCAATTCAAACATTGATTCAACCCATAATTCAAATATGAATTCAAACAACAATTCGAATATGAATTCAATGAATAATAATAGGGATAGTTCATCAATGGTCAATAACACAAATACTCCGGGACAGCCAAATTATGCTGCCTTGCCTGTTTTAGAAACTTATGTTCCCGATAATATTGTTTCCGAGGTAAAACAGGAACATGAAGGGTCTTATATTTATGATATTACTGCTGTAAAAGCACCAATGGATTCAACAATGGCACAAGGCAATTCGATAAATCAGAATTCAACAGCAAGCAATTCAACAACTACAAATCCGACAACCACTACAACCACTACAGATTCAACAGGTCAAAATACAACCGCTACAACTAATACGACAAGTACAACAGGAAATACGAATTCCAATGCGTCAATGGGACAAAATTCAAATAATATGTCACAACCGCAGGAATACGATTACGTTGTGAGGTATTTGCAGGGAGGAACTATGACGACTGAAATTTTAAATAACAGTGGAACTAAAATAAATAATCCTTAATTGAAAACAATCAAAATAAAAAAGCCATTGAATGAAAATGGCTTTTTTATTTTGATTAAAATTTTATTTCATTTCCTCTAATTCTCCCTGGAGCCTGAACATTTCATCCCTAAGCCGCGCAGCTTCCATAAAATCCATGTCTTTCGCTGCTTTTTCCATCATTTTTTTTACCTGGGCAATGGCTTTTTGCATTTGAGGGATTGTTTTATATTCCACCTGATCTTCCGCAGCGATCATATTTATTGAATCATCAATTGCATAAGGAGAATCTGTTGTTCCTTTGATATCCAGCACCGAAGTTTGCCCCATAATCTGATCTATTGATTTAGAAACGGTGGTGGGAGTTATATTATTTTCGATATTATATTGAATTTGTTTTTCTCTTCTGCGATTCGTTTCATCGATGGTTTTTTGCATGCTCATGGTTATTTTATCCGCATAAAAGATTACCAAACCTTCCACATTTCGTGCCGCTCTTCCGGCAGTTTGAGTAAGCGATCTTTCATTTCGCAAAAAACCCTCTTTATCAGCATCTAAAATAGCAACCAGCGAAACTTCCGGCAAATCCAAACCTTCGCGCAAAAGATTGACGCCAACCAAGACATCAATTTCACCCAAACGCAACTCGCGCAAAATTTCTATACGTTCAAGAGTATGAACTTCACTATGTATGTATTTTGATTTAATATTGATGCGATGCAAATATTTGTCCATCTCTTCAGCCATGCGCTTGGTCAAGGTAGTGACCAGAACCCGATCTCCTTTGGAAACTCTTTTATCAATTTCATCCAGCAAATCGTCAATTTGATTTATTGAGGGACGGATTTCAATGGGCGGATCTAATAGTCCTGTAGGCCTTACAACCTGCTCTACTACAATACCACCGGTTTTTTCCAATTCAAAATCACCGGGAGTGGCGCTCACAAAAATGGTTTGATTGAGCATGCTTTCAAATTCATTAAAATTTAAAGGGCGGTTGTCTAATGCGGACGGCAAACGAAAACCATAATCCACCAAAACCAGTTTCCTCGAACGGTCTCCGCCATACATTCCACTCACCTGCGGGATCGTTTGATGGCTTTCATCAATAATGCATAAAAAGTCATTTGGAAAATAATCCAGCAAACAAAATGGACGTGTTCCCGGCTCTCTTCTGTCGAAAAACCTGGAATAATTTTCCACGCCATTGCAATAACCCAATTCCCTGATCATTTCCACATCATAATTTACTCTTTCAGAAATTCTTTGAGCTTCAATATATTTTCCAACTTCTTTAAAATATTCAGTTTGTTTTGCCGCTTCATCCTGGATTTCGTACAGTATTTGTTGCAATTTATCTTTTGGAGCAATGTATAAATTTGCAGGAAAAATAGCGGCATTGGGAACTTTGGCTATTCTTTTTCCGGAGCTTAATTCCAATGTTTCAATACTTTCAATTTCATCACCGAAAAATGTAATTCTGTAACCATTATCCATGTACGGAAGATTGATATCTATGGTATCTCCTTTTACCCGAAATGTGCCTCTTGCAAAATCACCTTGAGTTCTGGAATACAAACTATTGACCAATGAATGCAAAAATCCCTGGCGGCTGATAACCTGTCCTTCTTCGATGCGCACCACTCCTTCAGCAAAATCCTTTGGATTACCAATTCCATAGATACAACTCACACTCGCTACTACGATAATATCCCTCCTTCCTGTTAGTAATTGCGAAGTGGCGGCCAGCCTTAATTTGTCCAGTTCTTCATTAATGCTTAAATCTTTTTCAATGTAAGTATCACTCACCGGCATGTATGCTTCCGGTTGATAATAATCATAATAGGAAACAAAATAACCTACTGAATTATCAGGAAAAAATTGCCGGAACTCTCCGTATAACTGTGCTACCAATGTTTTGTTGTGAGTCAATACCAATGTAGGCCGCTGCACATTTTGAATCACATTTGCCATGGTAAAAGTCTTACCACTACCTGTCACTCCGAGTAAAGTCTGATATTTTTCACCTTCCAAAACTCCTTTGGTAAGTTGCGCTATTGCCTGCGGCTGATCTCCTGCCGGTTTATATGAAGAATTTAATTGAAAAGGCATAATTGGGGAATGCAATTTACAATGGAATGTGGAAAAATATTGTTGGAAAAGTTATAAGTTTTGTTTGGGTTAAAGCGTGTATTGCATTTCAAATGAATACTTGTTTATTTCAACTACATACTTTCACTTTGCCTTACATTTTCTTTTCTTAACTTTTCGGCCTAAAAACTCTGATTGTGTTTTGTAAATCTTCTGTTCTTTTTTTCATCCTGTTTTTTTCTTTCCAACAATTGTTTGCTCAATATGACGTACCGCTTTATGCTTCCTACACAACTGACGCTGCACGGGAAAAAATGAATGAACGGCTCATAAAAAATTCTATTACAAAAAATTTATTATTGCCTCTTACAGATTCTACCGAAGAAAACTGGCAGGATGCTTTTGATGCAATGGAAGTAATGAATTATCAGTCGCCCTTTGTTGAAAGTAAAGTGTACGCTGCATTTGACAGTATTGGAATGAGAAGCACTTCTTTTCAAAGAGCGTTGCTGGAACTTGCTTACACAAATTATCCGGGCAAATTTGTAATGCAAACAAATGTTTTATTGGAAGAAACAACTGATCCAAAAATCTTTGCGATATGTGCTGAATATTTATTGCAACACAAAAAAACCGATGTTGAGAAAAAGATTCTTCAACAAAAGTTAGTTAAAAAATTTACCGATACCGCTTACAAAAATCCTGTTCTTTTTATGCTGAGCACAAGGCTTAAACCTACCGATATAAATAGCCAACCGGTTCATCGGATTTTAAAAGATATTCTAAATAAAGATTTTCTTCCAAATCAAATAGTGATGTATAGTTTTCAAAGAAAAAACCGCGATTATCCGGGATTGGTTTTGATTAGAAAGCCCGATGGAAGTTTTGTAAAAGATTCATCAGGAAATCTTTTTCATCTGCCACAACTTGCGCGCAGTATTAGCAATCTGCCCGGTTATTTGCGGAATGGCAATACACCACAGGGAATTTTTAAAATGTTTGGTTTTGGAGTTTCCATGAGCAATTTTATAGGCCCAACCGCAAATGTACAAATGGGAATGCCAGTAGAATTATCGATACAAAAATATTTTGATGATTCTACTATATTAGATTCTACATGGACAATGGACTGGTATCAAAAATTAATTCCGAAAAAACTGCGAAACTATTTGCCTTTGTATGATTCTTATTATGCAGGTCTGGCAGGCAGAAGTGAAATTATCGCACATGGTACAACCATCGACCCCGATTTTTATTCAGGAAAACCATATTATCCATTAACACCAACTCAAGGTTGTCTTTGTACCAAAGAAATCTGGAATGGTAAAAGATTGCAAAGTGATCAGCAAAAATTAGTGAATGGTTTACTGAAAGCTGGAGGGGCAAACGGATATTGTGTGGTGATAGAAATTGATGATAAATATGCGCCGGTGACTATTAAGGATTTGATGCCTTATTTGGGGAATTAAGAATTAAGAATGGAGCAGAAAACAAAAAAATGATTCATTTTTTAGTTTTCAACATTTAACAATAGAACAATAGAACAATACAACACTTCAATAATTAAATATTAAAATAATTCGATAATTGACTACAACTCCTTTAGCAGAAAGGCTACGGCCAACAACTTTGAATGAACTGATAGGCCAGGAACACCTCACCGGCAAAGGAAGCATTTTGCGAAATGCGATTGAAAACAAAACGATTCCTTCGATGATTTTGTGGGGGCCGCCGGGAGTTGGAAAAACAACCATTGCAAATATTATTGCCCACAGCTTACAGGTTCCGTTTTATACTTTAAGCGCTATTTCTTCAGGTGTAAAAGAAGTACGGGAAGTAATTGAAAAAGCAAAGCATGAGCAAAATGCGATTTTATTTATTGATGAAATTCACCGGTTCAATAAAGGCCAGCAGGACGCTTTGCTGGGAGCAGTGGAAAAGGGAATTATTACTTTGATTGGCGCTACTACAGAAAATCCTTCTTTTGAAGTAAACAGTGCATTGCTGAGTCGTTGCCAGGTTTATATTTTAAAATCACTCGATAAAGAAGCGTTGATTAGATTGATCAATCATGCAATAAAAGATGATGATTTTCTTTCTAAAAAAAATATTGACATAGAAGAAACAGAAGCGCTGATCAATTTATCAGGAGGAGATGCGAGAAGATTATTAAATCTGCTGGAGTTGACGGTTAACCAGCTTTATTTAAATAAAAAACCAAATGAAAAAATTGTAATTACTGATCATGTTGTGATTAATGCTGCTCAACAAAAAGTAGCGCTTTATGATAAAAAAGGCGAGCAGCATTATGATATTATTTCAGCTTTTATCAAATCAATTCGCGGCAGCGATCCGAATGCCGCTGTGTATTGGATGGCGCGAATGATCGAAGGCGGTGAAGATGTAAAATTTATTGCGAGAAGAATGGTAATTCTCGCAAGTGAAGACATCGGAAACGCGAATCCGACTGCGTTGGTTTTAGCAACAAATACTTTTCAGGCAGTAAATATGATCGGCTACCCGGAAGCAAGAATTATTTTATCGCAATGTGCTACATATCTCGCCTCATCGCCAAAAAGCAATGCGAGCCTGGAAGCGATTGGAAAAGCTCAGGCGCTGGTAAAACAATATGGTGATTTACCGGTTCCTTTGGCCATCAGAAATGCACCTACAAAGCTCATGAAAAACCTGGATTATGGGAAGAATTATCAATATGCGCATAGCTTTGAAAACAATTTTGCCAACATGGAGTTTCTTCCCAATGAAATAAAAAATTCACTTTTATACAATCCGGGAAAAAATGCAAGAGAAGAGGAAATGAGAAAATTTTTGAAACAAAGATGGAAGGACAAATATGGATATTGAGAGATGGTTTGGAACGGGTTTAGAGGAGTTTTGATAGTTTAGATTGGTTTAGATGGGTTTAGAATTCTGTAGAGAATCTATCGTGTTATAAGCATTCACGATTCACGATTCGCCATACCACGATTCGCCTCTTTTTTCTCAAAAATGTCCAATTAATTCATTTTACAATTATATTTGCGTAAAATTTTTCTCAGATGGATAATACTCAGCCTGTTGGTAAATATTGGATTGCTTTTATAATTTCTGTGATTGTACAAATTGTCTTTTTAATCTGGTTTCGTCAATATTTCTGGCTGATACTACCATGGTGGCTCACTTTCTTTTGCAAGGCAATGAGGCTTATTTAATTAATAATGCAAGAAGCAAAAAGCTAAAAGCATAATGCCAAAGCAGGAATTGCTCTTATTTGTCCTTTTACTGGTCTGTCATTTGTAAAACAGAATTCCGGTTATTTATCCTTTTACTGCTGTTATTTCAATACTTCTGCCAGCTTATTGTGAAGATCATTGCCTCTTAATTCTGTAGCAATTATTTTTCCCTGTGGATCAATTAAAACGTTGTAAGGAATCGCTTCTACATGATATAAAGTAGCTGCTGCACTGTTCCAGAATTTTAAATCACTTATTTGTTT
>DATILZ010000292.1:0-2641 GCA_035475995.1 Hanamia sp.
TGAAATTCTGAAAGCACGAACGTTGCCAGTCTTTCCAGGTCCATTTCATTTAAAAATCATTTTTTTGAAAAGGCTGACAATCTTAAGCGTATCAAAAACATTAAAATTAAAAATTTGGCAGGCATTTATATTCATATTCCCTTTTGCAAACAAGCGTGTTATTATTGCAATTTTCATTTTTCAACTTCGTATGCTTTGAAAAATGAAATGGTAGAATCGCTGATAAAAGAAATTGAAATCAGAAGCGAAATTGCAAAACAAAATGAAGAAAATGAATTGGCAATTCTTTCTTCAGAAGATGAAATAATAGAAACGGTTTATTTTGGCGGAGGCACACCCAGCCTGCTTTCTTATCAAGAAATTACTTCAATACTTTCTGCAATAAAATACAATTATAAAATTGCTGTGAATGCAGAAATTACTTTAGAAGCAAATCCCGATGATATTAATCCGGCGAAACTGGGTGAATGGAAAAATGCCGGGATCAATCGCTTAAGCATCGGCATACAATCTTTTATTGAACGCGACTTACAATGGATGAACCGCGCTCACAACGCTAACCAGGCAGCTGATTCAATCGCTCTTGCCCGTCAATCCGGCTTTGATAATTTTTCTATTGATTTAATTTTTGGAACACCTGGTTTGACAGATGAGGAATGGGAAAGAAATATCCAGACGGTAATTGATTTGAATGTGCCACATATTTCTTGTTATGCATTAACGGTAGAACCAAAAACCGCTTTACAAAAGATGATCCAGTTAAAAAAGAAAGAAAACGTAAACAATGATGTGCAGGCGGCTCAATATGGAATTTTAATGAAAGCCTTACAGCGCGCCGGTTATGAACACTATGAAATTTCCAATTTTGCTAAACGCGGTTTCAGAAGTAAACACAACAGCAGCTATTGGCAGTCGAAAAAATATATAGGAATAGGTCCATCAGCGCATTCGTTTAATGGTAAAATGAGAATGTGGAATAAAGCAAATAACATTTATTACATAAAATCATTGGCTCAAAATATCATCCCTTTTGAAAAAGAAAATCTCACAGAAACGCAAAAGATGAATGAATATGTCATGACCTCATTACGAACGATCGAAGGAATCGATTTGAATTTTATTGAAAAGTATTTTTCCTTAGATCAAAGAAAAAGGATTGAAAATTTATTAAACCAAAAAGTAAAAAGAGAAAATTACTTTATTCAAAACAACCGTATTATTTTGACCGATGAAGGAAAATTATTTGCAGACGCGATAGCGGTTGAATTTTTTTTATAACCCATACTCACACAGATTTTCAACTAAATATTTTTGTTGAATTTTGATTGAAAATAAGTAAGCGTTCTACAGCGATACAAAAAAACCTTTTTGAATTTTCACTTTATTGACTTTACATTTGCGCCATAAATGGTTCCTGTTCCGATAGCTTTCGGAACTGATTAAAAGGGAATCCGGTTCAATTCCGGAGCTATCCCCGTAGCTGTAATATGGCCTGTTGATTTTTGAAAAATTAAAAAACAGGTAACTTCTCTCAGACCACTGTCCGCCAACCGGCGAATGGGAAGGCCGAAGTAAACATTAAGCCAGAAGACCTGCCACTTATCTCCCGATAACTATCGGGAATATTCAATGCTTTCGGGAGAAAAGCAGAGATGTAAAGTGGCTTGTGCATTTTATGTTTCTACTGATTTCCTTTTATTTATTTAGAAAATTTTAAACCCTAGAGGAAAATGAAATGTAAAATTATTGCTGCTTTTTTATTGTTTGCATCTGCAAGTTCTTATGCACAAGACTCTGCCAAAACGCTTAATGAAGTAATTGTTACTGCCACTAAAAGTCCAATAAAACAAAACCAAACAGGAAAAGTGGTCGATGTAATTACACAGGAAGAATTGCAAAAAAGCTTTGGAAAATCTTTGGGCGAAGTACTGAATCAGCAACCGGGAATGATGATCAATGGCGCTGATAATAATTTGGGAACGAATCAAACGATTTATATGCGCGGAGCCTCTTCCGGCAATACTTTGATCCTGCTTGATGGTGTTCCTTTATATGATCCATCGGGTATCAGCAGCGAATTTGATTTGAATAATTTTGCTTTGGATAATATTGAGAAAATCGAAATTCTAAAGGGTTCCCAATCTACTTTATATGGTTCAGATGCGGTAGCAGGAGTTATTAATATCATCACTAAAAAATCAGGAAAAAAACCATTCAATTTTAACCTCGATCTTTCCGCCGGAAGTTATGAAACTTACAAAGGCGCTGCGTCAATCAGTGGATCTAACGGTAATGGACAAACGTATTTCCTTTCTTACAATAAAATTTATAGTCACGGATTTTCTTCTGCTTACGATTCTACCGGAAAAAATAATTTTGATAAAGATGGTTTTAACCAGGATGTGTTTCAATTGAATTATGGTTTTAAGCCTTTCCGGAAAACTTCTATTAGTGTTTTTGGAAAATACAATAATAATCACGCAGACCTTGATGCCGGCGCCTTTCAGGACGATAAAGATTACACCAATCACAACAATAATTTAATCACAGGAGCGGTAGTTGATTATAAAATCAAGAAAGGATTTATCAGGTTTCAATATTCTTACAATCGTTTCAATAGAAACTTTTTAGATGATTCAAC
>DATILZ010000293.1:0-8548 GCA_035475995.1 Hanamia sp.
AATTTTATGGAAATTTCAGAGGAAATAAAAAGCGGTGTTGACTATATTGTTCAACACCGTCAAAATGATTTTTCAAAAAATACCCCTTCCTCCATTATTAAATTGAACGACGAAGGTGAAGTAGAATTTATCCGCAAATAGCATGCAGTAAAAGAACAAATAATTCAAATTTGTCATTTTTATAAGATTACAAAGCAATTCCGACACCTAATTGAATCGCTTGTACTTTCCACGTATCATCACTCTTAATATTATTAAGATCGGTAACACCGCCGACAAACCTTCCATAAACTCTGAATTTCAAAAGGTTTAATTGAAGTCCGGCTGCAAGAGAAAAGTCACCAGATTTAAAAGCATCCTTGCCATTCTGGACTAAATTTTTATTCTGATCCAATAAAATTCCAAACTGCGGCCCCGCTTGTATTGTCAGAAGATTACTAAGGTTATAATTCAGCATAATCGGAATGGTTAAATACTTTAATTGTATTTTACTCACATTGTTAAACTGGTAAACCTGGTTAAAACTTGTGGCCGTATCTGCGTTTACCTGGCTTAATAAAACCTCTGGTTGAATTGCCCATTTTTTACCGCCTATGGTTGCAAAAGCACCAACATGATAGCCTAAAGTAAATTCATCTTTAAAAGAATGACCGCTTATTTTCCCCAGGTTAGCGCCACCTTTTATTCCAAAAGTTAATCCTTGAGAAAAAACGGATGACGAGATGAATAGTAAAACAACTATTGACAAAAGTTTTGTTTTCATGATGCGAATTTTTAAATAATGATTAAAGAGTGATGTTGCTAAATATGTGCCAGTTATGATTTAATTTTTCTCAATAATAGACTTAATAGGTGTGAGAAGTAAATCCGGATATCCTTAAAAATTTGTGAATTTTTAAATACTATGCAAAAATATTTTGATCATTCATAACGGCAAAGATTATCTGCGTTCGATTAAAAATACAGAAGGCACAGGCCGTTGCACTCCTTTAGATGAAGGAATATTTGTTTCTTTTCCATTGATGAGCATGCAGCTACTTCCGCCGCCATCAAGGTTCAGCGCTTCTACACAGCCAAGATCTTTAAATATTTTTGCAAGCTGAACCAAAGAAAGACCTGCTGCATCTGCACTTCTTCCTTCACAAACGAGAATAATGATTTTCTGATCTTTTGTATAGCCAATAGCAGTGCGTGGTTCAAGGTTATTTACGGCTTTGCCCCCAAACTTTCTTTCCTCATTATTCGTTATTTTAATTTCACCATTTTGTAATAAAACTGGTCCTCCACCAATGGCGGTTTTCATTTTCCACTTTTGAAAAGATGGGGAAGATATAAAATGATTTCCTGTATAATCCCCAGCAACAATTGAAGTCCTTTTATTAACATAATCCAATGAAGTTCCAGCAATCGAATCATGAATAAAATTTACCGGAAGTTGCGAAGCATAAGCAAATTTTTTGGACGAATCTGTATAAACCCATGCTATATCGGCGTTTCGATTTTTGGAAATTCCTAATGCACCAAAAAAAGAATGAAAATAAGTAAGTGTATCCTTCCCTTTTGCAGCAATCGTTTCTTCATTATACCCAATTAATTTTCCGTTTTTAATTACTACGTTTAAATTCTGATCGGTAGCAAAAGAAAAAAATGAACAATTCACAACCAGTAGCGGATGATTGTTTTTCTGATAAAATTCCGTTGGCGTTAATCTTCTTTTATAAGTAGTATCTGTAGTAAAATTTAAACTTTTATCTTTTAAATCTGAAGTGGCATAATACATAATATTCGGCTTTCCATCTATAGAATCTGTAGATTTATAAACATGCATAGAAGCAGGCAGCGGCTGGTAGAGCGAATCAATATTTATCCATTTGCTTTGAGCTTTTACAGAAATAATAATTGTGGAAAACATGAAGTAAAAAACAATTTTTTTCATTCTTATATTTATTTTTTTTGAGGGCAAAACTACCTCTTAAATGATAAAGAGTTACCAAATACAAGCGGCTAAATTCTAGTGGAGGTGAAAAAAAATTTTCCAAGTATTGAGAAATGATTTTACATTTATTCCAAATCAACCTTGCTTTAATGAAACAAAAGCAAAGGATTTTCCTGATTAAATAAAAAATCTAAACATGAAAAAAAAGCTATTTATCTCTATCGCTCTTATTGCAGCTGGTATCAGTTTTGCAAATGCACAGGAAAAAATGAAACCTGAAGACACCGAATATTATTCGCCGGTTCCGGCAGTGGTAACTCCTGGCAAAAGCTGTGGTGATGCACCTTCTGATGCAATTATCCTTTTTGATGGAAAAGATTTAAGCAAATGGGTTTTGACAAATGACACGACCAAACAGGCAGATTGGATTGTAAATAAAGGAATCATTACCGTAAATAAAAAGTCGGGAAATATCCAGACAAAAGAAAGATTTATGGATTACCAGTTGCATATTGAATGGAGAGAACCAAAAGATATTGAAGGTTCCGGACAGGCACGTGGAAACAGCGGTTTGTTTCTTGCAGGCACCGGCAGAGGCGATGATGGTTATGAATTGCAAATTTTAGATTCCTATAATAATTCAACTTATGTAAATGGCCAGGCAGGAGCGATTTACAAACAATATCCTCCTTTGGTGAATGCAAATTTTCCTCCCGGCGTTTGGCAATCCTATGATGTAATATGGACTGCGCCACGTTTTAACGATGATGGCACATTGAAATCTGCTGCCAGAGTTACCGCTTTTTTTAATGGAGTTTTGATTCAGAACAATGTGGCATTAAAAGGACAAACACTTTACATCGGACATCCTTCTTATAAAGCACATGGACCTTCTCCCATTAAATTGCAGGCACATGGCGATAAAAGTAAACCGATTAGTTTTAGAAATATTTGGGTGAGGAATTTAAAATAGAAAAAAGTAATATTTGTTTACTTACTGTGCCGGTTTGTAATTTATATAAATGAAAATCAAACCGGCTTTTCAATCACACATCCCTTTCCATCAAATATTCTGCAAGTTCTTGCAATGGTTTTTTTCTAAAAGAACGAACCGCAATTTCTTCCAGATGTTCCATGGCAATAGAAAAATATTTTTGCTTTAATTCCTTTGCCCATTCATCTACATTGCATGATTTATAAATATCTAAAATAGGTTGGATTTTATTTTCAGTATCCAATGATAATAAATATTTCAATTCTTTCTGTTGTGCTGCCGGCGCTGCTTTCATCGCCTGCAACAATAAGAAAGTCTTCTTGTTTGCCATGATATCACCACCGGGTTTTTTGCCAAATTTTTCGGGGTCGCCAAAGGCGTCCAAATAATCATCCTGTATTTGAAATGCAATGCCAAGATTTTTTCCAAACTCATAAAGATGCTCCTGGTTTCCTAATCCTGCGCCGCCAAGAATAGCGCCAAGTTGTAAACTTGCGGCAAGCAAAACAGAGGTTTTTAATCCGATCATTTTTACATAATCATCAAAATTCACATCAACATCTTTTTCAAAGTCCATATCAAGTTGCTGCCCTTCACAAACTTTTTTTGCAGTTGAATTGAATAGATTTAAAACCGCATGAATGTATTCACTGCTGATTTTATTCAAATATTCATAAGCGCCAACAAGCATTACATCACCAGCAAGCAATGCGGTGGATTCACCAAACTTTGTATGAACTGTTTGTAATCCACGCCGCAACGGTGCCCTGTCCATGATATCATCGTGCACCAAAGTAAAATTGTGAAACAACTCAATGGCCGCTGCCACATTGTAAGCATCCTCTTTTATTTCAGCAAACAATTCGTTTCCCATCAGGCACATTACCGGACGAATACGTTTACCCTTCACCGTTAGTAAGTATTGCGAAGCATCATATAATTTTTGTGGCTGTTCGGGAAAATGACGCACATTAAATCTCTCTTCAAAAAGCGCGGATAATTCTTTAAAAGAATGAAGTGCATTTTGTTCATGTTTTCTATTGTGAGAATGAGAAGGATTTTGCTGTTCTATTTTTTCTTCTACTAAATTATCTTTATTCATTTAATTATTTTTTATCCAAACGATTAAAATCGGTTGTTACAATATGCATCGTTCCTGCGGAACTGACAGTACATTAGCACATCAGCTAATTATAATTAGCATATCAGCTAATTTTCTTCATTTTCACATTTTCACATTTTCACATTTTTAAATTTTCACATTCTTCTTCTTCCCCTTTACCGCTTTTTGTTTCAAACTGTCTATTCCCGGAATCCAGTCAAAATCCAATTGCCTTTTTTCTAAATTGGCAGCTACCAGTTTTATTTCTACTTTATCTCCCATTCTGAATTTCTTTCCGGTACGAATACCGACCAGCGCATACTCTGCATCATCATGGCGAAAATCGTCATACTCCACCAGATTCCTGATAGAAACCAAACCTTCACATTTTTCTTTTACAGTTTCTACCCAAAAACCAAATGAAGAAACACCGCTGATAACGCCTTCCATATCTTCTCCCAGCTTATTCAACATAAATTCTACCTGTTTGTATTTATTTCCTGCACGTTCAGCTTCCATGGCAGCACGTTCGCGCTCGCTGCAATGAACACATTTTTGTTCCATCTTTTTATCAGGCTGAATATTATTCTCCAAAATTTCATGAAGAATCCGATGAACCATAATATCAGGATATCGGCGTATCGGTGAAGTAAAATGACAATAATCTTTAAATCCCAATCCATAATGACCAATGTTTTCCGTGGTGTAAATTGCCTTTGCCATTGTGCGGATTCCGAGTTGTTCCAGCACATGCTGTTCGGGCTTTCCATGTACATCCTTCATCAGTTGGTTAAAAGACCTTGCAGTTTCAGCTTCGTCTTTCATATCGAATTTATAACCGAATTTTTTTGCAAAAGCAACAAAAGGTTTTAGCTTTTCTTCGTCAGGAGTATCATGCACGCGATATGGAAAAGGAATTGGTTTTTTGTCCACTTTAATTTTAGCCACATGAGCCGCTACCGTACGATTGGCAAGCAACATAAATTCCTCTATCAACTGATGAGATTCTTTACTTTCCTTTACAATAATTCCTAAAGGTTTTCCATTTATGTCCAACTGAAATTTTACTTCTGTTGATGAAAAATTAATCGCACCATTTTTAAATCTTTCTTTTCTGAAATTTTTTGCAAAAGAATTTAATGTAAAAATTTCATCCTTGTACTCGCCTTCTCCTGATTCAATAATTTCCTGCACTTCATCATAATTGAAGCGATGGTCGCTATGAATAAAAGTTTTGCCTATCCAATAATCTTTTACTTTTCCTTTATTATTTATTTTAAAAATAACAGAGAAGGTATATTTATCTTCATGTGGCCGGAGCGAACAAAGTTCATTAGATATTTTTTCAGGCAACATCGGATTTACGCGGTCGGGCAGATAAACACTCGTTGCCCTTGCATATCCTTCCTCATCCATCGCACTTCCCGGCTTTACAAAATGACTTACGTCAGCTATGTGTACGCCAATTTCAAATTCATTTTCATTTAATTTTTTTATTGAAAGCGCGTCATCAAAATCTTTTGCATCAGCGGGGTCTATTGTAAATGTGAGGACATCACGGTAATCTCTTCTCTTAGCCAGTTCTTTCTCATCAATAGCTTCATTCAAACTGTGCGCTTCATCCAAAACCGCTTTTGGAAATTCAAGCGAAAAACCATTTTGAATAATAATTTCTTTCATGGCAAGGTCATTCGGGTCTTTTGCCTTCAGTACAGACACAACTTCGCCTTCCGGTTTTTTAGCACCGCTTTCCCATTTCAGAAATTTTACCACTACCCTTTCTTTATTTTTTGCTCCATTCAGATTTTTCAGACTGATATAAAAATCCGGTAAAGGTTTTTGACTATCCGGAGTAAAAAATGCAAAATTTTCACTTATCAGGATATTTCCGATAAATTCAGTTTGTTTTCTTTCCAAAACCTCTTCTATCACTCCTTCTACACGTTTTCCGTTTGTATCTTTTACTTTTACACGAACGATATCGCCATCCATTGCTTTATTGAAATCATGTGGCCGCACCAGCAAGTCTTTTTCCCTTCCTTCCACAATTACATACCCCATTCCCGAACGGGTAATTTCCAATTTGCCTTTTACAGAAGGGATAGGCTTTTTCTTTCCGTTTTTTTTACTCATATATTTTTTATCTATTATCAAATACCTTGCGCAATGTACAAATGAATTTGTAAAAAATAATTCAGGTACTGATGTATAAAGAATAAATAACAATGAATTGTTTTGAACATCATTGCTTTACAGCAAAAAAATAAATAATGTGAATTCTTCTTTTCATTTATTTGTCTTTATTTAAATGTGTAATAACAAACTGAGTGAAATTATTTGCACAGGCTTTAAAGGATTGCCACTAATTGATACTTCTTACTTTTTAATTTGAAAGTGAATTGATTGTGTCTTTCCTGTTTGTGCTATAAAGCAAATAAAGCGTTCCAAAAAGAGCGTTTGAAAAGCATACCAATCATTTACCAAAAAAAATAAAAAAAACGCTGATAACGAAAAGATAATGAGAAACAAAAAGTGGTCTGTAACCGTTGGGAAAGAATTTTAAAATTCCCGTGCGGAAAAACAGGAATGTTACTTATTTATTCGTTCACTAAAATAAACTAAAGGAATTACATGAATATTCTCTTCAAAATATTCATGATTAAAATTTTAATCCAAATTTTTAATAGATAATCAATTAGTTATGAAAGCAGAAGAAAAAAAGATGGTAAATTTGAACTATTTTAATCTGCTTTCTCCTTACCTTCGCAATCTTTTAAAAAAATGTCGGGATAGCGGCATATCATTAAACCGGTTTCTTTAGATAAAAAACAAAATAAAGGAATCAATAAAAAACAAAAATGAGCAAATTACATTTCACCACAAAACATGCAAACGAGGCTACCGTGCAGCGCAATTGGTACGTTGTTGACGGTACTAATCAAACCGTAGGCCGCATGTGCGCAAAAATTGCGTCTGTTCTTCGAGGAAAGAACAAAGCCTACTTCACGCCACACGTAGATTGCGGCGATTATGTTATCGTTACAAATTGCGATAAAATCAGGTTTACAGGGAATAAATTAGAAGAGAAAACCTACATCAATTACAGTGGTTATCCCGGTGGTAAAAAAGAAGAAGCTGCAGGCGACCTTCTTAAACGCCGCCCCGATGTAATCATCGAAAGAGCGGTAAAAGGTATGTTGCCTAAAAACCGTTTGGGTCGCAAAATGTACAAAAAATTATTTGTGTATGCAGGTTCAGAACATCCACATACCGCTCAAAACGCTAAACCTTTAAAATTCTAAAAAACAAATTGAAATTGAAAATTTGATTCACATTTTCACATTTTCACATTTTCATATTATCAAATTAATATAATGGAAAAACAAAAAAATGCAGTAGGCCGTAGAAAAGAAGCCGTAACACGGGTATTTCTTAGCAAAGGCGATGGCAAAATCACCATTAACGGAAAAGATTACAAAACTTATTTTCCGCTGATGTATTTGCAAAACCAGGTAGAAGCTCCCTTAAAGACCATTGAATCAGCCGACAAATTTGACGTAACAGTAAATGCAACCGGTGGTGGTGTAAAAGGACAGGCAGAAGCAGTAAAATTAGGAATTGCACGCGCACTGCTCCAGGTAAATCCTGAATACAGGCCGGCTTTGAAAGAAGCAGGATTGCTTACGCGCGATCCACGTGCCGTAGAGCGTAAAAAACCAGGTAAGAAAAAAGCAAGAAAGAGCTTCCAGTTCAGTAAGAGATAAAAGATGTGAGATGTTAGCCGCAAGATATAAGACAATACAGTACTATTCTTGCTACTTATTACCTGATTCTTTCTACTTACTACTTTTTAAAAACAACTTTAATACAAAAAATAAATGGAAAATAATACTTCTTTACAACAGCAGCTTTTAGAAGCAGGCGTACACTTCGGGCATTTAAAAAAGAAGTGGAACCCAAAAATGTTACCTTACATTTTTGCTGAAAAAAAAGGTATCCACATCATCGACCTGAATAAAACTGTTGAAGGCCTTGAAGAAGCGGCAGCAGCTATGAAATCTATCGCTAAAAGCGGTAAAAAGATCATGTTTGTAGCGACGAAGAAACAAGCAAAAGAAATCGTGACAGAAGCTGCAAGAAGAGTGAACATGCCTTTTGTGACAGAGCGTTGGCTGGGTGGAATGCTTACCAATTTTAATACAGTTCGCAAAAGTGTGAAGAAAATGCAGGCGACTGAAAAAATGCTGAACGACGGAACACTTGACAGCATTACAAAAAAAGAACGCCTTACGCTTACCCGCGAAAAGGATAAAATGGAAAAAGTTTTAGGTGGGATTGCATCCATAAGCCGTGTTCCTGCCGCATTATTCCTGGTAGATATTGGTCATGAGCATATCGCACTTTCAGAAGCAAAACGTTTGAACATTACAACTTTCGGAATGGTTGATACGAATTGCGATCCGAACAAAGTTGAATTTTCTATTCCTGCAAATGATGATGCTACCAAGTCAATTGC
>DATILZ010000294.1:0-2289 GCA_035475995.1 Hanamia sp.
TTTATCAAATGCTTCTATATCTCTGAAATCGTTTTTTTCAAATCCTTTCACAATCATCCATTTCCATGTTTTGCCAGCGTCCAAACTCCTTCCTACAGTGCCATTGCTGCCGCTCACCCAAATAATATTATTATCTACCACGCTTAATCCGCGCATGGATGAATGGATACTATCAGCAATAATTTCGATTTTTTGTGCGTTGGTTATTTGGGTTAAAATTAAAAAGAGGAAGAGGTAAAATGTTTTTTTCATCTTGCTTTAACGGTTTGAATTATTTAATTGTTGAATTATTATTGGAACAGCGAACAAGCAAAAACATGGGATTTGTATTTTTAAAAATTCGGATGAAAAAATGCTAAAGCGACAAATAAGATAATAAGGTTTTTGAAAAGAAAACCAGGTGGTTATTAAGATAATAATGTTTAACTTCTTGCTCTGAAATTAAATCTCATTAACCAACAAACAAAGAATTAACTATGTTTCTTAAATAGCTCCGTAATTAATTTCCAAATAATTTAAATAAACAGTAATTGAATAATTTGTCTTAAAAGCTATATCCTACTGACAAGCCAAACTGGATATTATTTTGCTTCACATCAAGTTTTTCCCCATCCTTCAAAGGAGTTATATCCATTAAACCAAACTGACTGTTTAATTGAACCGATACTTTATTGCTAAACTTATAACCAGCCAATAAATTAGCGCCATAATCAATTTTTTTTCCGTAAACCAAATTTTTACCTCCCGCATTATCATACTGATTAAAGTCATTCACGAATACCAATGTGCCTTTTGTATTTGCAGTACTTTCATTTTTCCATACTCCCTCCAATCCATAACCCAAATATGGTCCGGCTCCAAAAAGCAGATGTCCCTTCCCTAAAACAGGCTGGTAAATAAGATTTATTGGAAGTTCTAAATAATAACCTGTTTTTGTGAAAATGTAATTATCAGGGCCGGGTGTGCCTGTTTCCCTTGAACCTTTGGAAGTTAAAAGCAGCGCGGGCTGAATTACAAAATCAGCTAACAACGGGATACCGTAAACAACTCCCGCCTGAAATCCGGTATTTATTTTCAAATTTAATTTTTCGTTACCAACATTATGGCCAACAATATTGGAGAAATTGATTCCTGCCGTTAATCCAATTTGGGCTTTTGATATGGATAAATTAAAAAAATATGCAAAACAGCAAAAACAAAAATTTTATATGTATTTTTCTCATAAAAAGTAGTTTCAAAATAATCGTTCCATTTTAATATTCCGTCCCTGCTTTGCTTCAAAGCTGGGTACGTCATAGCGACAAAAATAATTGAATAACTGAATAATTCAATAATCAATAAATCAATAATTTATTAATTAAATCCGCAACCTTTTCTTCATTCGGCAACATCGCTTTTTCCAGACCAACGTTCATCGGAACGGCAGGAAGATTTAATGCGCCTAAAACTTGCACAGGTGCATCTAAAAGTTGAAAACATTCCTTTGAAATCCGCCCCGCAAGCGCTTCTGCAAAAGAATTATTTTGTTGCTCTTCAGTAAGCACGAGACATTTGCCATGTTTTTTTACCGTGGAAAAAATAAGTTCTTCGTCTAGAGGAAATAAAGTTCTCAGATCGATAATTTCAATTTGTGAAGGGAATTTTTTTGCCGCATTTTTTGCCCAATAAACTCCCATTCCATAAGTAATGACGCAACAGCTTTCACCATTCTTAATTTTAATTTCATCAGCTTTTAAAACCACATTCCCTTTTCCTAAAGGTAGAATGTAATCGCGCGAGGGCTCTATTGTTTTGGCATCTTCCGTTCCCGGAACTTTGCTCCAGTAAAGTCCTTTGTGTTCGAGCATGATAACCGGATTCGGATCGAGAAAAGCTGCTTTCATCAGGCCTTTCATATCTGCCGCATTGGAGGGATAAGCTATTTTAATTCCTTTGATAGACAGCAATAAACTTTCAACACTTCCACTGTGATATGGACCGCCGCCGCCATAAGCGCCAATAGGAACACGAATCACAGTTTGTACAGGAAATTTTCCATTACTTAAATAACAACTTTTAGCAACTTCCGTAGCCAGTTGATTGATTCCCGGATAAATGTAATCGGCAAACTGAACTTCGACAATTGGTTTTACGCCGGTTGCGCTCATTCCAACCGTAGAGCCGATAATGTATGCTTCCTGGATGGCGGTATTAAAAACGCGATGGTCACCAAATTGTTCAGCAAGAGTGGCGGTCTCTCTGAAAACGCCGCCCAGTCTCCTTCCTACATCCTGTCCATACAAAATTGCC
>DATILZ010000295.1:0-2474 GCA_035475995.1 Hanamia sp.
TTTTTTATCAATTTGTCAAAATTATTTTTCATAAATTCAGGATGTGCAATCACACAATAACTCATAGGCCACGACGCTCTTTGTTTTACACGATATTCATCGTTAAGAAATAAATTAAACAATTGATTAAATCTTGAAACATCATCGCCAATCCATTCAACAATAGTATTGCAGTTCTCTTTCGTATGTTCTTTTAAGATCTGATTGCGGAGATGCATTTGATTAAGCTTTATAGTTTTATTTGTCAACATTCAGCCACCGGAAATAAAGATTCGAAGATAGAAGAGATTTTGATTTTCTCCATTCAACGGATTCTTTTTGGGCTTTAAAATATTGTTGCCATGAAGGATTATTTTTATAAGTATTAAACAGGATTTGTTTGTTAAAATCCAGACTTTTTAAATATTCAATGTCAGCATTTTTATGATAACTAATGTTATACTTTGTTACAATCCAACTAAAGTTGATACCGCTTGTTAAAACAAAAGTTATAAAAAAGATTTGTACCATTCTGTTTAATAAAAAAATATTTGTTTTTCTAAATTTTATTTTAAAATAAGTGATCAAAAGGCCAATCAGGCTTAGAGTGAGAAAAAAATATACTCCTATTCGTTTGTAAGTAAGGCCAAGAGATGAAACATATTCGCTGTTTTTTATAAACGCTGATACAATAAGCAGCCCATTCAAAACAATCCAGATAAAAGCAAGTTTTTTCAGCAGTGCAGCATCTTTATCAAAATTAAATGTAGATTTAAAATAAAACATTATTACCGCTATTGCCATAATTATCGAGAAGATTATTGTAGCCACTCTTTGATGAATTTCATCGCTTAAACTACCTCTTGAAGCAACGCTAAAAAATTGTTCATAATTATAGGTAATAATAAAAAAGAGCAATAGAATATTTAATAAAATGAAAGAAATTTCTCCGCTTTTTCTTTCAAAATTTATTTCTAGAAATGAAAAAGTAGGTTTGAAATTAATTTGTCTCTCCATTTTAAAATCAAATGCTAATGAGGAGTTCAGCTTTAAAACTGGCTTCGGAATAAGCATAAACCATAGATTAAAAAGAAGAAAGAAGCCAAGACAACTGAGGAAAAGAACTCGTAGAAAATTGAAATTAAAACTAAATTGTTGAAAAAAGGAGTAGAATAAATCACTGCCAGATGAATAAAGGGCAATAAAAATTAAACAAAAAAAAGCAGGAATTAAAACTAAAGCAATAAATTTTTTCCAGGAATTATTTCCTGCCTTATGTTTAGGAAACCAATATTTAAAAGAAAAAAATCTGAAAATAAAAGTTGCATAATTGATAAGCCATAAAAGAGGATAAAGTAAAATATTAATCCGCGGATATTGAGATTGAATTCCTAAAATTAATATCCCAAGAAATAAAGCAAAAAACGAAAATGCATCACCATACCATGCAAATGAGCTGGCTGAGAAAAAAACGCAAATGGATATCAACCAAAAGAGCTTTCCATGTTTAATCTTTTCAGAAGGACTTAAGAAAAGTAAAAGCCAGATAATCAAGGCAAGAAAAGCTATATTCAAACCTGGTGTTTGATTATAGAATAAAAATGTAAATGCCAGGGTTCCAATAACAAGCTTTGTAATTTTTTGCATGCTGATAATATTAAGGTTTATTATTTAAAAGTTCTTTGTTTTTCAAAGTATAAATTCAAAAAAAATTATTTCCTCTTAATTAATTTTTCGAGGATATTTATATGTTGAGTAAATAAGGTACGTCCTGTCTGCGTTACACGGTACGATGTTTTTGGCTTCTTTCCGACAAATTCCTTTTTTACTTCCACATATTTCTTTTTTTCAAGAGCGGTAATATGGCTTGCAAGATTACCATCTGTGATATCCAATAACTCTTTCATTTCTTTAAAATCCACCCAATCATTTACCAGCAGGATGGACATGATTCCAAGCCTGATCCTGCTTTCGAATTCTTTATTTAAAGATTGAATTAAATTCATTTTTAGAAGTAGAACAATTAATCTGTTAATGATACTTTCTCTGCATTGTAAAACCATAAATTATGTGTAACAGGCCAAATCCTATTGCCCAGAAAATTAAACCAAAGCCTGTCAGAAACAGCGCTATTAATCCTAATATTAATTCGCAATAACCTAAATATCCAACATCGTTAAATGTATATTTGCTTGCGTTTACCAAAGCAAGCCCATAAAATATAAGCATGGCCGGTGCTATAAATCCAAAATGATGATGATAGAATAACGCGATGCAAAATATTCCACCACTTGCTAATGGAATACAAAGGTTAATTAAAAGTCTTTTGGTAACCGTATTCCAGATTTTAAGATTGTGGTTATTGCTTTTTCTAACTGTAAAATAAATACCAAAAAATAAAGCTGCAATTAATGTAAGCACTGCTGTTACTACCAGTTTCGTTACTAAAGGAGAATCAAAATAAATATGCTTATTCCCAAAATAATCTACTCCAT
>DATILZ010000296.1:0-3148 GCA_035475995.1 Hanamia sp.
GCATCATGCGTTCTATCAGGAAACTAAGTCCTACCCAGGAAGATGATTTTACACTTAATCAAATCAGTAGTTTAAGCGACCGGGTAAGCTCCATGTTCGGAAGCATAAACCTGGGCGGATGGGCAATCGGTATCCTGAGTCTCG
Source organism: Hanamia sp. (assembly GCA_035475995.1). Lineage (GTDB taxonomy): Bacteria > Bacteroidota > Bacteroidia > Chitinophagales > Chitinophagaceae > Ginsengibacter. The sequence continues at coordinate 145 of DATILZ010000296.1, forward strand.
TAGTGGGTGCATTTGGAATTGCAAATATTATGTTTGTAACAGTAAAAGAGCGCACGCCAATCATTGGATTGAAAAAGGCGATTGGAGCAAAAAAACGAAGCATCCTTTCTGAATTTCTTTTAGAATCTGCGATTATTTGTATTTTAGGAGGTCTTATCGGATTGATTCTTGTTTATGTACTCACTATCATCCTCTCGGGGCTTTTTAATTTCCCGGTTTATATTTCTGTTGGAATTCTCGCACTTGCGATTTCTATTTGTGTTATTATCGGGATTTTATCAGGAATCATCCCTGCATTAACTGCCGCACGGCTTGATCCTGTAGTAGCGATCAGATCAAAATAATTAGTAGAATACTATCAGCACATCAGCGGCTTATTTGATTTTCAATTGTTTCTTTTAATTGTAAAATATCAAATGGCTTTCTAAGAAATCCATTTGCGTTGATTCGTTTACTCACTTTTTCTATCTCGTCATTTGCAGAAAAAAGAATGACCGGAATATCTTTTGTTTCTTCATGCTCATGCATCAGCTTGATCGCATTTTCTCCACCTATTTTTGGTATCCAAAGATCCATGAGGATAATATCGGGCTTTACAGTATTGATGTCGTGAATGATATTTTCACAGGTAGCAATCGTTTCCACACGATAATTTTCATGGTCCAAAATTACTTTGCAAACAGTTAGTATTTCTAAATCATCATCATAAATTAAAATACATTTTTGCATTTTCAAAGTGTTTAAATTTTTCAATGGGTTAATATGTGATGCAAATCAGCAAATCAAAATGATTTTGGTGTTTATTCTTTTTTGGTAAAGGCAGTTTTTTTATAATTGAAATCGGTTTGGGGAATAAAGTATAATGTGTTGAATACAAAAATGAAATTACTTGATAAAAATTAAAAATAAAATTTTTTCTTTTCAGATTTTCTGCTATCATTTCGCAAACATGATGAAAATGAAAAAGGTTGTCTGGTGACAACCTTTTTTGGGTATATGTAGCAATGAAAATGAACCTTTTTGGATTGTTCAGAAATGCTGAACAATTACCTGAAAGAAAATAAGTCAGGTGATTTTTTTAATGAAAAAACATACCAGCAATCTGGAAATAATACTTTTTCTGTATGATTAAAAATCTTTTACAGCAATTAAAAAGTGATTATTTTTCAACATTATACTTTTCGCGGCGCGATTGAATAAACAGGATAACATGAATAGCTATGAGTAATTCACATACGATTTCTTTGACGATCATAGGATGCATTTTTGAATGATTTATAAAAATTAAACGCTGCTTTTTTCGTTTTATTATTTACCGGATTAAAAAAATAAAGAAATTACTGATCAGTAAACGAATAAATAAGGGCGATTCTTATTTTAGATTTAATAAAAATCGCCCTTAAATAGTTCTTATTTTTTTTGATTATCTTAATTCAATAACCACGCCAGCCTGTAAATTTATTGAATTCAAATCTTTATAACCATTCTTTTTATAAGGTGCATAATCGTAAGAAGCACCAATATTAATACCAGAAGGACTGGTTTTTTTAAATGGAATTAATACACCAAGTCCGCCCTGCGCACGGAAACCTACATTTGTTACAGAATTTCCAAATTCTCCAAAATATTGTTTGAAGTCGATAAGATTCGCACCTGCTGCCAGTGAAACATAAGGTTTTAGATAAGAGGATGGAGTAAGGAAATATTTTGCTTTTAATAAAACAGGAGTGGTTTGAATTGAATTACTCAGTACCGCAGAAATGTCCTGCGTGTTACTCAAATGATAAATGGCTCTAGGATATTTTTGATAATAATCCTGGAAACCAAATAGTAATCCACCAGATAACTTATTATTGAAAGAATACATTAATTCGCCCATAAATCCACGTGGGGAATTGTTGCTGATGAGATCGTTTTTGAAGCCGCTTGTAGGAAAACTATAGTTATAATTTAATCCGAGGTTTAAACTACCTTGCTGTGCTTTTGCGGAAAAAGCAAAACCAATAAACAAACATATCGCGGCAAGCTTTTTTATCTTTTTCATTTTCTGAATTTTAATGTTTTAAATAAGAAGATTGATCAAATAACGCCTTTACCTGAGAATCGGCAACAGAGGCAGTAAAAATGCCCGAGCCGCGAATCAATCCAGTCCAGATAACATTAATTTTATCATTTTTAGAAGCATTTTTCAAATCGAGCAAATCAACAGACATCGCGCCTTCTTTGATTTGATAAACACTATAAGCGTAAGGAATATAATATCCATAATCGGGATAGCCCCAGTAATATGGATCCCAATATCCTCCATAATCACCCCAATAATCTCCATAGCTAATCACACCTGTAGTGGTATTAATGATGTGATTTACATCTACACCCAAATCGGGAGAAGCGCTTTTAGAAACCAGCTGATAACCCGCAGCATTCATATATTTTTTTACCGCATCAATATAAGCTTGCCCTATATCCGTTAATTCACGGGTAGATTTGCCATTATCAATAACAGCTACCGAATCGGAAATGCTATACGTTTTATAATTTGAAAAATTGACAGTGGAATCATGATCGGTAATATAAATCCGTGATTCATCCGCACTCAAATTGTTGACCGGATCTTTTGTACAACTTGTGTAAACAGTAGAAAAACCTGCAAATCCAATCAGCATCAATACTAATTTTTTCATAACTTTTTTTTAAAAGGTTTTCACAAAGTCAATGCCCAAAAACATTTTGACAGGTTAAAAAAACTTAAAGAACTGCTCATTTTTTTAGTTTTATGATTCCCTTATAAATCCTATTGAAATAATAAAATATCTGGTAGCAATGTGACGTTATTTAGAATGTAATTCAACTTCTTAAAATTCGAAATACAGTAGGATTAGGTATAATGGATAAGAGCAATATCAGTAATCTAAAAGGAGCACGAAATTGTGATTTTTATAGTAATACTAATTTGTGAAACCTTAGCAGAAATGCATCAGTTCAGTTGCTCCAAGCTTATTAC
>DATILZ010000297.1:0-5001 GCA_035475995.1 Hanamia sp.
AAAATATGCGGTGCAACAAATGTTGAAAAATGGCAGTGGCAGTATTATTAATCTTTCGTCAATATATGGATTAGTAGGTGCCGGAGACGCACCTCCATATCATGCTTCAAAAGGAGCGGTAAGGCTGATGGCAAAAAATGACGCGATAATTTATGCAAAAAATAATATCAGGGTAAATTCTGTTCATCCGGGATTTATCATCACCCCAATGGTTGAAAATTTCGCAAAAGATACATCAGGAGTATTAGAATATCTCACCACCCTTCATCCGCTTGGACATCTGGGCGAGCCTTTGGATATTGCCTACGGAATTCTTTATCTCGTATCAGATGAATCAAAATTTGTAACCGGAAGTGAACTGGTTATTGATGGTGGTTATACAGCGAGATAAACGGGAGTTATGACAACGCGAAATATTCTGGTGGTTTTATTATTCTTTCTGGGGATGGGAGCGATTTTTGGAGGTGCAGTTTTTATTATTTCACCTTCAGGAGAATTATTTGGAATGCCTTTATCCATGTTAAACAATTCTCCTTTCAAAAACTTTTTAATTCCGGGCATTATTTTATTTCTTGTGCTTGGACTTGTTCCTGTTGCGATAGCAATTGCGTTGATTAAAAAACCAGTAAGCAAAGTTTTAGAAAGCATTTAATCTTTACAAGGATATACATTGGGCATGGACATACACTATTTATATCGCCTTTGCTTTAATTATCTGCATACAGGTTCAAATGATGATTCTCCAGGCAGTTGATTCGTTGCATACTTTCTATATGTTTTTCGCTGTATTGATAATTTTTGTAGCGCTGTTACCGGAAGTTAGAAATTTGTATAAACAAAAACTCAAAAACCTGTAAAAGCTTGAATTTAAAATCGGTGTATTTCTAAAACGAAATAGATGAACAAGACAATTTATAGAGTTGGTTTTTGGACTGGAATTATTGCTTTTGCCGCAACCTTAGCATTCTTCATCGCCCAGATTTTACAAATTTTAAAGGTTTTTAATTACCCCTGGGACGAAATATTAATATATGGTTTTAGTCTTTGCATTACTATTCCTTTCTTGCTTGAAATGCTTGCGCTACATTATACGGTGCCACCTGAAAAAAAGTACTGGAGCCATGCCGCTCTTATCTTTACTTCTTTCTATGTAGTGTTTGTTTCGGCTAACTATGTGGTTCAATTAGCTACAGTAATTCCTATGACGCTTAAAGGGAATGCAGAAGGAATTGGTATTCTCATACAAACGCCTCATTCTCTGTTTTGGAACTTTGATGCAATTGGATACATATTTATGGGTTTGGCTACATTGTTTGCTGTACCTGCGTTTGAAAGGACAGGATTTCAAAAGTGGGTGAGACTTGTATTTTTAATTCATGCTCTTGTTACCCCTCTGATTGCCTTCGTTTATTTCTATCCGGTCTTTTCAGATAAATTACTTTTAATTGGATTGCCATGGGGAATTACAGCACCGGCAGCGATGTTGGTACTGGCAATCATGTTTAAGAAGAATCACAGGAACAAAAAAATTTAATGAAAGGTAAGTTTGTAACTTATTCATCAAATCAGAAACCTAAGCAATTATGAATCTTCAATTCGATAAGAAGCCCTTAACTTTTCTCATTTTCCTGATTGTAATTCTTTCAATTGTAGCAACTACAATGGGTATTTTTTCAAACGAAGGCAGAGGTCAATATGAATATACATCCATCCGTGGGAAAACAGTAATGATTTATGGAAAAGGATTGTATAAAGACATGTCGGCAGAAGTAGCTCCACAGGGCATTGCACAGGATTGCGTTACATTATTTATCGCAATTCCTTTATTAATTATTTCATTTTTCAAAGCACAAAAAGAGTCTTTAAAAGGTAAATATTTATTGGCTGGCATGCTTGGATATTTTTTAGTAACTTATTTGTTTTATACAGTAATGGGAATGTATAACGTCATGTTTTTGCCGTACGTTATTTTAATGAGCGCTTCCTTTTACAGTTTTATTTTAGTTATTCTTTCATTTGATACGAGTGCTTTACAAAACTCATTCCGGGCATCCACACCCGTAAAAATGACCGGCGGCTTTCTTGTCTTCTGTTCAGTAGTAATTGGTTTGTTGTGGTTGAGTATAATTGTTCCGCCTTTACTAAATAGAACAATAATTCCATTACAAGTAGAGCATTATACTACCTTGATCGTACAAGGGCTTGACTTAGGAATTCTTTTGCCAGCAGGTTTTATTTCAGGGGTTTTATTAATCAGAAGAAAGCGGTTCGGCTACTTATTAGCTCCAATATATTTTGTATTTCTGTCTTTGCTGATGACTTCCTTATCTGCAAAAATTATTGCGATGAAAATGCTTGGTTATAATGTAATTCCGGCGATTTTTATTATTCCGGCTTTTAATGTAATTACTATTATTTGCTACGTAATTATTTTAAAAAATATTAAAGCAACTGCATGAAATAAAAAGACAACAAAGACTAGATTGTTCATGTGAGCAATATCATGCAGCAGTAAACGGACAAATAAGTACAATTCTTCTTTTCAAGTTATTTGAAAAAGCAATGAATGAAATCCTATTTTAAATAATAGCATGAAATTATTGAAACATTTATATTTTAAAAGATGGCAACTAACTGATGGTGCATTTCAAAAACGCTTATGGAAAAGAGGCGGGAAAAGAAGTAAATGAGGGCCGCTCTCTGGAACCTGTTAAAAAGAATGAGGTATTCGCTGAATGTTGCGGTAGGGCAGTCACTAATGAATAGGATGTTGAATTAAGGTAAAATTGTTTACTCAAATTAAATTGCTCCTCCTCTTGAATTTTTCGGTGTTCAAAAAGATAGAATTTGGGTTGGAATTATCAATTATAAACGGGAAGAAAATATAGTTTAGCTGAAAACCGGTAACCGATCAGGAATACATGAGTGCTTTGGCAGGTTATTTGAGAGAAAATCTTTTTACATGTTGTTTAAAATTACCGCATTTACAGAAATACTGAAATCATAAAATGATTTTCTTATTTATGGCAAGTGTTATTGCAATCAGATCTTTCTTTAAAAATAATCAGGTGAAAAAAAATGAAAAAGAAGAAAAAAACAAATTTGTAGAATATTCTTCCTATCCCACACGTCGTGAATTTCTCACACAGGTTTCTGCCATCAGCGTTGGGGTGGCTTTGACATCAACATTAAAAGCATCAGGATTGCCTGAAGATGATAAATATTACGCGGAAAATGGAACGATGAGGGTAAGTATGTTTATCAATGGAAAAAAAACCACCCTCGAAATTGACCCAAGAGTTACCCTGCTTGATGCACTACGCGAAAAACTTCATTTAACAGGAACAAAAAAAGGTTGCGACCGCGGACAATGTGGCGCATGCACGGTTCTGGTGGACGGCATAAGAATCAAATCCTGCCTGACGCTTGCTGGTATGTGTGAAGATAAAAAAGTAACAACAGTTGAAGGATTAGCGAGGGGCAATCAGCTTCATCCAATACAGACAGCCTTTTTAAAACACGATGCTTTTCAATGCGGGTATTGCACGCCCGGACAGTTGTGTTCTGCCGTGGGTTTAATAAACGAAGGTCATGCGAAAACAGATAATGAAATCCGTGAACTGATGAGCGGAAATATATGCCGCTGCGGCGCTTACCCTAATATTCTGGATGCGATTAAAGAGGTGCAATCTGCAACCTAAACTCTACTTTTTAATAAAAATATATGTATCCGTTTACGTTAATTAAAGTAAAAGACAACGCCGGCGCGATTGCTGCAAAAAAGGAAAATGCGCATTCAAAATTCATCGGCGGAGGCACCAATCTGGTGGACCTGATGAAAATGGATATTGAAAAACCGGAACGGTTGGTGGATATAACTTCACTCAATTTAAAGAAGATTGAAACCCTGCCCAATGGAAATATGCGCATCGGTGCTTTAGTGAAAAACAGTGACCTCGCATACGATGCAACCGTCAGCAGCCGTTATCCGGTTTTGTCACAGGCTCTGCTGGCTGGCGCTTCACCGCAATTGCGAAATATGGCGACCACAGGTGGCAATCTTTTACAGCGCACACGTTGTTACTATTTTTATGATACCTCAACGCCTTGCAATAAACGGGAGCCTGGCTCTGGTTGTTCGGCCATAAATGGCTACAACCGGATTCATGCTATTTTGGGAACAAGTGATCAATGTATTGCAACGCATCCTTCAGATATGTGTGTGGCTATGGCAGCTCTCGATGCAATAATTCATGTGCAGGGAACGCAGGGTGAACGCACTATTGCTTTTGCGGATTTTCATACACTTCCGGGCGACCATCCTGAGATCGAAAATACGTTGCAACCGGATGAATTAATTACTTCGGTTGAAATTCCTACTTTGCCGTTTGCTACAAATTCAACTTATTTGAAAGTGCGCGACCGCGCTTCTTTTGATTTTGCTTTGGCATCAGCCGCTGTTGCATTAGATATTAACGGTGGTAATATTAAAGATGCACGAATCGCCTTTGGCGGTATCGGTACGAAGCCGTGGCGTTCGGTAAAAGCAGAGCAATCACTCATAGGAAAAACCGCCTCAATGAATGCTTTTAAGGACGCGGCTGACATTGCCTTAAAAGATGCAAAAACCTATCACTATAATTCTTTTAAAACAGAACTGGCCAAACGCACGCTTATCAGCGCTTTACAAAAAACAGGAGGTATATCATGAGCGGTATTATCGGAAAACCAATTGACCGTAAAGACGGTATTTTAAAAGTTACCGGCAAGGCAATGTATGCGGCAGAATGGCCTATTAAAAATGCTGCTTATGGCGTTACTGTGCAAAGCACAATTACCAAAGGCCATATCAATAATTTCGATTTAGCTGCTGCGCAAAATTTAAAAGGCGTTCTGGGAATTATGACCTACAAAAACGCCATGAGCCTTCACCAGCTTTCAAGTGACAATCCGAACAGCGGAAAGTTTTCTGAAAAAGACCTGCTGCCTTTGCAAAGTGAC
>DATILZ010000298.1:0-4734 GCA_035475995.1 Hanamia sp.
TAATCTTCCCGTTATTTTATAAAAATTCACAAATTCACAAATTCACAAATTCACAAAGCCGCAAAGATTAAAAACTTTATTGAGAAATTTCTTCTGCAAATAGTAATATTGCCGTTTCAGTAAACGAATAAATAATCCGGAATTTCGTTTTTGAAAATTTGAAAATTATTCAGGTAATTAAAAAGAATTTGTAGTAAAAAAATGAACAGAGAATATTTAATAAAGCAGATCAAAGAAAAGAAATCATATTTATGTGTGGGTCTGGATACGGATGTTGAAAAAATTCCGGAACACCTGGGAAGCAGTGCAGATGCTATTTTTGAATTTAACCGGCAAATCATTGATGCCACAAAAGATTTATGCGTCGCTTATAAAATAAATACCGCTTTTTATGAAGCGCTTGGAGCAAAAGGATGGCAGGCGATGGAAAAAACTGTTCAATATATTCCAAATACTCATTTTAAAATCGCCGATGCCAAACGCGGTGATATTGGAAATACTTCTTCACAATATGCAAAAGCTTTTTTTGAAACAATTCCTTTCGATGCTATTACCATAGCGCCTTACATGGGAAGCGACAGCATCAAACCTTTTTTGAATTATGAGGATAAGTGCTCAATCGTTTTGGCATTGACCAGTAATGAAGGCAGCAAAGATTTTGAGCAATTAAGGGTAAACGATAATTATCTATTTGAAAAAGTAATAAAAAAAACGACGGAATGGGGAACAGAAAATAACCTGATGTTTGTTGTTGGAGCTACAAAAGCAGCGGATATTTCTGTAATCAGAAAAATTATCCCTAATCATTTTTTATTAATTCCGGGTGTTGGTTTCCAGGGAGGCAATCTTTCAGAAGTTTCGAAATATGGATTGAATAAAGACTGCGGTATTTTGGTGAATGTTTCCCGTGCCATTATTTATGCGGGAAAAAATGAAAATTTTGCGGAAGAAGCAAGGGCAATTGCTTTGGAATATCAAACAGAAATGAAAAGATATCTTTCAGATTTTGATGGTTTTTAAAACCGGTAATTTTTTGAATTAGAGTAAACCGGTAAATAATCTGAATCGTCCCTTTTAACTATAATCTTTCTTTAATTGCAAACTACTGATTTTTACCCATAGAATTTTTCTGCAAACAGAATCTCTTCCTGTAAAAAAATATCGAACCATTAAAATAAATAACACAACAACAACGCTTTTTCTCATCATTTACAACTGAAAAGTTGCGTTATTTTCGTAATTTTGCGCACTTTAAAAAGAGGTAAGTTTCTTACTTTATTCTTTATTCAAAATTTCTTATTTCTTATTTCATGTTATTAGGTTTACAAAACGTTACGTTTGAATTTGGCGCAAGAGTGATTGTAGAAGATGCTACCTGGCATATTCAGCCAAACGAAAGGATCGGACTTATCGGTTATAACGGCACCGGTAAATCTACTTTATTAAAAGTATTAACCAATCAATACCTTCCTTCTGCCGGTACCGTAGAAAAGGGAAGAGAAACGACCATTGGTTTTCTACATCAGGATTTATTGAGTTTTGATACAGAAGAATCTATTCTGGAAGTGGCTCTAAGCGCTTTTGAAAAAGTAAGGTCATTGGAAAAAGAAATTGAACAAATTGGACTGGAATTAGAAAAAACTTCAGACGAATCATTAGCCCATATTTACGGGGATAAACTTCATGAACTTGAAGTGCTCGGAGGTTACGATATTCATCATAAAACAGAAGAAATTTTGCAGGGGCTTGGTTTTGCAAATGCTGATCTGCAAAGGCCTTACAAAACATTCAGCGGTGGATGGAGAATGCGTGTTTTATTGGCAAAAATGATCCTGATGAATCCTGATGTTTTGTTGTTGGATGAGCCTACAAACCATTTGGACTTGCCTTCCATCGAATGGCTTGAAAAATATCTGCAACATTACCGTGGATCCGTGGTGATTGTTTCGCATGACCGTTATTTTCTCGACAGAATGGTTACAAAAATTGTAGAACTGTATCAACAGGAACTGCATTTTTATAGCGGCAATTATTCTTATTATTTGCAGGAAAAAGAACAGCGCATTGAATTGCAAAAGCGCGCTTATGAAAACCAGCAGGATTATATTCGCCAGCAGGAAAAATTCGTGGAGCGTTTTAAAGCAAAAGCTTCAAAAGCAGCACAGGCACAGAGTATCATGAAGCGACTGGATAAAATTGAGCGCATTGAAAACACCGATTTGGAAAGGCCAAACATGCGCATAAATTTTACGATTGGCAACCAACCAGGAAGGATTCTTTGTACGATAAAAGATGCAAGCAAGAGTTTTGGAAATGTAAAAATTGTAGAACATACAGGTGCCGAAATTAATCGTGGAGATAAAATCGGATTAATAGGTGCAAATGGAAAAGGAAAATCTACTTTGCTGAGAATGGTGGCCGGTGTAGAACCATTTGAAGGAGAGAGAATAGAAGGCCATAATGTAAAAGATGCTTTTTATGCCCAGCATCAGTTGGAAGCGCTGAACATGGAACATACCGTTTTGGAAGAAATGAATTATTCAGGAAGTGGAAAAACTGAATTGGAATTAAGAACTTTATTGGGATGTTTTTTATTTAGCGGTGATGACGTTGATAAGAAAATAAAAGTATTAAGTGGTGGTGAAAAAGCGCGTGTTGCTCTTGCAAAAACGATTGTAAGTAAAGCCAATTTTTTATTACTTGATGAGCCTACGAACCATCTCGATATGCATTCTGTCGATCTGTTGATTGAAGCATTGAATAAATATGAAGGAAGTTATATTCTCGTTAGTCACGACCGTTATTTTGTAAATAAAACCGCCAACAAAATTTGGGAAATTGAAGATTATAAGATCAAAGAATTTGTAGGAACCTATGATGAGTGGGAGCGATGGAAACAGGAAAGAAAATCTGCAGCTGATAATGATTCGAAAAAGAAAGAAACGGCTGCTGTAAAGAAATCCACATCAATCGAAAAAAAGTCAAATAATCATCCTGAAAACCGCGAGCAGCAAAAGGAGTTGCTGAGAATAAAAAAGCAATTTGAGCAACTAGAAGAAAAAATTGCTAAAAGCACTGAGGAAAAAAAACAACTCGAAGCCAATCTCGCACTTCCCGAAATATATTCCGACAATCAGAAATTTATTGAAGCTGAAAAAAAATATACGCAAAAAGCACAGCAGTTGTTGAATGACAACGTTGAGTATGAAAAATTATTTGAGAAACTCATGTTGTTAGAGGAAAAAGTGGGTTAAATGGCTAACCTCATTAGCATTTTTAACGTATTTCTTTAGTTTAATCAACTGAAATAGTGGTATTTTTTTCAAAAAAATTGCAGTTTTGAATATTTTTTTTTAAATTTGTATTAATCCTTCTCCCTGACAAAACTGTCATAATCAAATCTTTTCCAATTTCCTTTCAAAACAGGCTTTTTGTAATTATTTTATTAATATTAAAATTTAGGTTATGAAAATTAACTCTGTTGAACTGCATGACACATTCGTTGCTATTGGAATAATTTTATTATTTCTCGGTATCATGGCAGCTATTGCTCTTTTAACCGGAATGTAAAAGATTTGCAACTATCAATTTATTGACTGGCATAGGTATATCCTATGCCATTTTTTTATCAAATTGTTTCTTGAGCAAATTAAAAATTCATATCAAAAGTTGGTTTACTGCTCACGGCTTAGGGTGATTTCTATATGTTTACTGACCGATAAATTTTTTCTTACGGATATTTGCAGCAATTAAAATTATTTTCAGGATGAGAATTGCAATAAATGGAATGGGCCGCATCGGCCGGCTTTTATTCAGAAGATTAATGGAAAATAAACAGTTTGAAATAGTGGCTGTAAATGATATTATGCCGGTTGAAAATCTCGCTTATCTTTTAAAATATGATTCTGTTTATGGAACTTACACTGACGAAATACATGCAACGGAGGATTCGCTATTAATTAATGGAAGCACAACAAAAGCATTTAAAAACGCTGATCCTGTACGGCTTCCATGGAAAGAACTGGATGTGGAGGTGGTGTTAGAATGTTCAGGCGCGTTTACCGATCATGCTGGTGCTTCAAAACATTTAACCGCAGGCGCAAAAAAAGTTTTATTATCTACCACCGGAACAGATGATGTTCCTTTATTGGTTTATGGATTCAATCAAAATGGCTCCATTGATCAGCTGGATATTTTATCGCCCGGCGGTTGCATGACCAATTGTTCTATCCATGTACTTTATATTTTAAATTCAATCGGCATTAATTCGGTTCATATCAATATTCTTCATTCATACACTTCACGGCAGGCGCTTGTTGACATGCCGCATACCCAATTTCGCAGAGGCCGGGCGGCTGCTGAATCTATTATCCCGGTCGCGATTGATCTTCATAAATCGTTGAACCGGTTGCTTCCTGCTTTAAAAGATAAAATAAATGTTTTTTCAACAAGAGTGCCGGTTGCTAATGGCGCTATGGCTTCTTTTAATATCCAGTTGAAAAGCGATACCACTGCATCAGAAATAAACAATTTATTTAAAACCGCTGCGCGAAATGAATACAAAGGAATTTTGGATTATACCGAAGAACCGTTGGTTTCGCTGGATATAAAAGGTAACAGTCATTCATGTATCATTGATGGCACCCAAACTGCTGTGATCGGAAATCATGCTCGAGTAGTTGCGTGGTTTGATAATGAGTTTGGTTTTACGAGCCGGATGATTGATTGGTTAAA
>DATILZ010000299.1:0-3723 GCA_035475995.1 Hanamia sp.
TCTATGGCAGGCAAAGAAAACTGTTTGTATTCCAATCCGCGCATTCTGCAGGCATAACGCAAGCCATAAACGGTGAATTTAAAAAAGGTGGCAGAAGTAGTGCCACGGCTTTTTACCAGGTGCAGATAATCCATTACCTGTTCTGCATCCAACTCTAAAGGAAAACAATTGTAATGCAGCACCAGGTGCGCCAGTTGCCTTCAGTAGTTGGTGAGCGTGCTTTTACTTTTGCCAGTGATAGAAATGGAACGTTCCATTTCTTTGTACAGTTCTGAAAATCCTGTTACTTTGTTGCAGGCTTGCTTTACAATGGTAACGTAATCGTCTGCTAATGTGGCCAGCCTTCCGGTAGTTTGTTTTGTTTGCATGTTATTTTTTTTAGTTTATGCAAAATAAAGGCACTCCCATTTATTTGAGAGTGCTGCTCGAACTACCGTAGGTTTAGTACAACAAAACGTTTGGCAATAGGCTGACTGAAGGAATAAACATCAGCTTTTGTTCGCCGTTCATCAGTAGTTCCCGGCTGAAAAATTCATTGTTCCCCTATTCCAACAGCTTATATTTTAAATCTGGTAAGCACGATGGGGTAACAAACGCAAAAAAAGCAGCACAAACGATTTATACATTTGTGCCACTTAAAAAGCACCGGAAAAACAAGTCAGGCTTTATGCCATTTCTTTTGTATTTTGATTGTTCCATTGATATCATATTTTATTTGATACCACACTTTGATACCCTGCACGTTGATCTCATAATAATGTTCATTTTGAGAAGTTACTTCAGTAATGCTACTAATGTCTTTCCCCGGGAATTTTTCATCCACTCTGGAACGGATAAACGGGCTTAGTTCTGAAGCATCATAACACTTAATCTCCGCTATCAACCCACCTTTTAAATCATAAAATACGCGGCAGGATGAGTGATCATCCTTGAAATAAACAACAACAGAATTTCCGATAGTTTTAATCGATTGATTCTGTACGTTGGGAAAATCCCGATGGAACGATTCCAGAACTTTACCTGAAATATCGGACGGAGGAAATGCATAAACGCCTAAAGTAAATGTTACTGCAAGGCAAAGAGAAATCATCTTTTTCATAATTTGATGTATTTAAGATTGAAGGAATAAGAATAATTGAAAAAAGAGGTAATGAACCGGGGTAATCTTTTAGTATATGTTTTTTCATATACAGAAAAATAAAAGCCGTAGCCGGATGTATTTTATTTTCTATCCTTGTAATCCGGATATTATAAATCCAAATCACAAATGCTATTAATACAATTGTGAGCAGGATAACAAGAATGATTAAACCATTTTTTTTTGTGAGGATTATCATGCCGGGTGAAATTTGTGTCGGGAGCAAGTTCGCACAGGAAACCACCCTAAACCAAATTTTAAGGTGGACAAAGGCAGGACAGCAATGGTGACAAAAAAGTGACGGGCAATCCCATAACCAGCAAAGTCAGTCCAGTACTGTATTCATCTGACCGAAATGTTTATCAATTGTTTTGAAAACAGCCGTTTATCTGAACGGGGATATAATTGTGCCAAATCATCAGAATAGGGAGGACAACAAAGTGACAACGATATTGAAACTGAGCAAAGCCAATACAGTATTGTGTTTTAAAGGCTTACAATAAAATCTTCCACTTCCTTGTCGGTTTGCAGGTTAAAGCGATCACGCATGCGGTGTTTTGCTTTAATGACGCTGTTAGGAGAGATTCCAAGAACGGCAGCCATTTGTTTTGTTGTTAAATGCAAAAGAGTAAGGGCAGCCATTCGCTGCTCTGCCTGGGTAATATTATTTACGTGTTTATTTATTTTTTCAAAAAAACCAGGATGCAATTTTCCAAATAATGTTTTAAAATGTTGCCAGTCGTCTTCCGTTAATATGCTTTGCCGGCTAAGTTCTTCTATCAATTGCTGTTGCTCCTGGGTCTTTAATTTATTTTCGGCCTGAGACTCGAGTTTTTCTATGAGATTCGTTTTTTCGATAATGCTTTTAGTAAACATTTTTAATTGATCTCTTGCCGATTCCATTTCCTGTTCAATTCTTCTCTTTTCCTGTTGTTCAAAGCGGGCTTTTAGTTTGGATTTTTGCAGTTGCCGGTTAATAAGTAATAAACCAATGGCACATAACAGAAGCATCCCAACTATAATAAAATTGCGTGTTTGTAACTGTGCTTTTTTCTCGCGCTCCAGGTTCTGGACATTATACCGGTTTTTTTCATTATCGAGCCGGAGTTTTGATATACTTATACTGCTTTGATAAACTACCCTTTCTAATGAATCATGAAGTGCATTATGCTCGGTGGAATAGTAGTAAGCGCTGTCATTATCCCCCAGTGCTTTGAAAATTTGCGAAGCAGTCAGATAAGCATTTTGCCGGTAATTGGCGGGATTTAACCATTTCTTCAACAAATTGAAAGATTCCCTCACTTGCCGGAGCGCCTCCTTTTTATTTCCCAGCGCAAGATTAGTTTTGGCGGCCCATTGAATAGAATTACCGGCCTCATCATATACTCCGAATTCTATACTGGTTTGATAATCCATCATAAATAAAGGCAAAGCGGTAGTATATTTTCCCTGCACAAAATCAATTTGAGCGATATTTTCTGAAACAATGCCCTGCCATATTTTTCCGACTTTTTTGTCGTTTTCTTCCGACGCTAATTGTAATGCCTTATTATAATAGTATAAAGCCGAATCATACTTTCCCATTCTGTGAAAGGACAGTGCAATGGTATTGTTGCACATCATCACATAAATTTTTGTGGCTGGGTGGGCTACTTTCACAAGAGGAATTGCTATTTTAGTGTATTGAATGGACTTTTGATATTCCCTTACCCGCCACAGCATTTCACCCAATCCAAAGTAAGTCTGCCAGGCCCCATGAAGGTTCACTTTTTCATACAATTCAGCGCTGTACATCATATACATTACTGCTTTTTCTGTATTGTGAAGATCTTCCATATCTGTGCCATACATGGAACTTACGTAGGCTGCCAGGTAATCATCATCAACTATAAAAGCTTCATTCATCGCCTCTTCCAGTAACTTTGTTGCCTCTCTTTTTATTGAATCTGTTGTGAAAGGTGAAAGAGGTTTTGGCCCGTAAAACAACAGGAGATTATCTGCTTTCACGCAATTAAAACGGGCTATAAAATAAGGCCCTTTTGCCGAAGGTTCGTTAGAAAGTTTATCAAGAAAACTAATATCTGAAGCGCTATCTTGTTTTGATAAGATAGTAGCAAGCGTAATAGCTGCTTCGTTCTTCTTATCAGAAGGATCTGCCAGTTTTTTTGCCCATTCTTTTGGGTTAAGATTTAAGCTCTGGCAGGCGGCAGTTCCGTTAGATGTGATTAAAAAAGTAAAAATAAATGCAACGATCGTTTTCAAGATTAGTTTGCCTTGAATGGAAATCGAAATTAACCCTTTAATAAGAATTAAATTCATTATTTAGAAATTGTTTTGTATAAGTAAAATAAAATTTACCAACGAACCCAAAGCAAAACTGAAAGCCATGAAAGAAACCGGCGTAATAGAATTAGATGAAAATACAGAACTCTACGGCATTCCAAAAGAAGCCTGGGAATACAAACTCAGCAACCGCTCCGCCACCATGCCTAAACCTTAGTAACAACTGTACACAACTCTGATTCCACCTTATTACCTTTTTTTGCTTTCAAAATTGTTTGATTGGTAATAAGCTAATAAGGATA
>DATILZ010000300.1:0-17031 GCA_035475995.1 Hanamia sp.
ATAGCCATCACGAATATCGTCTTCGAGATAGATTCCATTATTCAGGTTCACTGTTTGTTTTAATAGATCGATTGCATAAGCATGACCATTTTCTTCAGGTTCAAAAACCGCTTCATTTTTGGCAGCATCACCGCGAAGCAATAATACATTATCAATACCGAGGAAAGCAAGATCGATCAATGCGTTTTCTGTTTCCTGAAGATTAAAACCTCCACAAATCAAATGTGGAACAGCGTCCACTTTATAATGATTCATGATTGCAGCGCAGATGCCTACAGTTCCTGGCCGTTTACGAATTTCTACTTTTTCAAAACTGCCATCGGCTCTCTTTTTAAAAACCTGCTCACTGCGGTGATAAGTAACATTTATAAATGCGGGTTTAAACTCCATTAAAGGATCGAGGTGATTGTAAATTGATTCAATCGTCTTCCCTTTTAATGGTGGAAGAATTTCAAAAGAAATAGCAGTTCCTTTTGATTCTTTTATATGATCGGTAACTTTCATTTTTAAAAAATAGATGCAAACTTAAGCGGTAAAAAATAAAATGCAAAGAAATGAGTGAGTAAAGGTTGTACAAAGGTTGCCAACTTTTTAAATTCGTTTTATATTTCAAATATCATTATGAAAGTTGGCAAGCTTGAATTTTAATGAAGAAAGAAAGCGAGGATTCCGGTACCAACTAAAGTAATTCCGGTGATAATTCCTGCATTATGTTCCAATGAATGCCAATTTAGTTTCAAAATTCCCAAATAAGCGAAACGCACCAGCAGCACCATTCCCACAGTGGTAATAATTAAATATAATGCTGCAATGAACCAGATCAACCATTTTTCCTGTGTGCCGGCCAATAAAAAATAGGCTTCTATTTCCATACAAGGCGATAAAAACATGGCAAGTACCAACGCGATGATTATTTTCTTTTTTGAATGCTTTTTCCTGATGCCTTCATCCAGGTGAAAATGGCGGTGATTGTGATGCCGGTAAATAAAAATAATACCAAGCAAAATTAAAATTACCGGCGCAAAAAAATGTGTAAAATATTCAATATTATCTGCCAGTTGAGCGCCAATAAAAGCAAGTATGATCCCAATAATTACGGTACTGATGCCATGAGCAATAGCTGATATAAATGTAACCTGCGTAACTTCCTGAACGGTCCATTTTTCTTTTCTTCCAATAGCAATTACCGGTAGCCAGTGGTTGGGAATTGTAGCGTGCAAAAGACTTAAGATGATACTACCGGTAATGATGCTAAACATTCAAAAAATTTGTTGAGAAAATTGAATTTATTTTTCAAATGAATGAAAAATGAAAATAGGCTGCAAGGTCTCATTTTATTGGGGAAATTTTTGAAAAAATATAAATGCTGCCAATAATTTCTCAGTAAAGCAATAAAAATGGAAATTTCTATTTTCAGCAACCAACAAATATTGTCAATTCCTATTTTCAAAATCACTTTTAATAATGCACGTTTTTTAATTTTTATGAAAAAACAGGATGAATTATTTTTGCAGTTAAATTTTCTCTATTGATCGAACAAAAAATAAATTACAACAATCCAATTACTGCCGTTCTTGTATCTGTGATTCAGAATGGGCAAACAGAACATTTGGTAAAAGAATACCTGGAAGAATTAAAATTTCTTGCCGAAACCGCTGGAGCTGAAACAGTGAAAACTTTTACACAAAAACTTGATCATCCTGATAGCCGCACTTTTGTAGGAAAAGGGAAACTAGAAGAAATAAAAAATTTCACGCAAAGAAAACATGTAGATCTCGTCATTTTTGATGATGAACTTACCGGTTCACAAATTTCCAATATTGAGAAAGAGCTAAAGGTTACAACAATTGACAGAAGCGATTTGATTCTCGACATTTTCGCTTCGCGTGCAAAAACAGCGCAGGCAAAAGTACAGGTAGAGCTTGCCCAATATCAATATATTCTTCCCCGCTTAAAAGGAATGTGGAAACACCTGGAAAGGCAAGGTGGTGGTATTGGTAGCCGGGGACCTGGCGAAACAGAAATAGAAACTGACAGACGTATCGTAAAAGATAAGATCAGTTTGCTGCGCAAACGTTTATTGGAAATAGATAAGCAATCATTTACGCAAAGAAAAGAACGGGGAGAATTTATAAGAGTTGCTTTGGTTGGTTACACAAATGTGGGCAAATCAACCATCATGAATCTGCTCAGTAAGAGTGATGTTTTTGCAGAAAATAAATTATTTGCCACATTGGATACCACGACAAGAAAAGTGGTTCTTGGGCACACACCTTTTCTTTTGAGCGATACCGTTGGATTTATCAGGAAGCTTCCACATCATCTGATTGAAAGCTTTAAAAGCACTTTGGATGAAGTGCGGGAAGCAGATATTTTATTGCATGTAGTAGATATTTCTCATCCGAAATATGAAGAGCAACTGGCGGTAGTAAATAAAACGTTGCAGGAATTAAAAAGCTTTGAAAAGCCGATGATCACTGTGTTTAACAAAATGGATCAGTATGAGAAAAATACGTTTGATCAATGGCTGGAGCCTACGGTAAAACAACAATTACTGGAAGAGTTGAAAGAACGCTGGCAAACTTATACGAATGGAAATTGTGTTTTTATTTCTGCAACAGAAAAGACAAATATTGATGAATTGCGACAGGTTGTTTTGAACCAGGTAAGAAAACTGTATCAACAAAAATATCCTTACAAAGCCGAATTTTTTTATTGATGGACAAAGAGGAAAAATGGATTAAGATTGCAGGAAATATTGATGAAATTAATTTTGAAAATAATATTTCCCGCATTCAAGTAAATGAAAAATCAGTTTGCATTCTCAAATCAGAAAATGGGTTAAAAGCATGTTCGGCAAAATGCCCTCATGCAGGAGGAGATCTGTCTGCAGGTTTTTTGGATAAAAGAGGAAATATTATTTGCCCCATTCACAACTACCGTTTCAATCTTCATCACGGCAGAGATACAAATGGGGAAGGATATTTTTTGAAAATATTTCAAATAAAGGAAAATGAATCAGGAATTTTTTTGAAAATGTAAAACAGCAAAACAAGAAATAAGGAGTTTTCTTATTTTTTAGAATAACTTAAATTCTTCCATACTTTTTATAATACGCGATCAACATTCCCACAACTGCATTATAAGTGTGCATGCCCTGTGGCTGCTTATTCAGCTTGAGGTAATTTCCGTACATCCACGTAATTGCAGGTTCCAAAAAACTTCGATGTGCCCTATTAAAATTTCGTAATTCACGAATATCATCTTTCACTTCAGGAATTAATTGTTGCAACGCCAGCCGCGAGGAAACTGAGTCAAAATAATACACTTCACGGTTCGCATAAATAAAAAGATCAAAATAAGCAGAGTAATGAAAAAGTGTGTCCTGAGAATTTACTGCTGCTAAATAACCGACAAAATTTGCTTCATTTTCTTTTGCATATCCAAGCTGATGTGCCATTTCATGAGTGGCGATATATGGCTGCAAAAAATCGGGAACCGTTGTATTGATTTGTGCTTCGCCGGTAAAAGGATTGTAATAACCGGTGAATCCAAGATAATCGCCCGGAGTACCATAAAGAGACGGTTTTACCGAAAGGTATTTATATTCAAGAAACGGATAAATCTTCTGCGCTCCTGCATAACTTTTTTGTGCTCTTCTTATCAACTCCTTTTTTGAGGGATATGGTTCATGATTTCTGAGTACTGCAATTTTTGAAGCATTTACTTTTTCCAGTAATAATTTTTGAAGCATTTTTAAGTCTGAGGTATCGTATTTCAAATGCTTCAAATCCAATTGAAAAGCAATCCCTTTGCGATCGTAATTTATTCCCCAAAAAATATTAAAAATGATATAAATAAAAGCCAATCTTAAAAATAAATTCAGCAATTTTTTTAGCGCAGCCTTCCGGCAAAGTTTCTTTTTAAAAAGCAGTCTGATATTTTTAATTATTTTCCAGACGAGCCAGCATCCAACAAGAAAATATAAAATATCACCGAAACTGAAGGGTATCCATCCAAAAAGAAAACGAAGAATTTTTGAAAAATGAAAATAAAATTTTGAAGAATAAAATGCTTCTACCCTGAGGCTGTTTGCAGAAAAAATTTTAATTAAAATAATAATCAAAAAAGCAATAATCCATAAATATTTTTTTTGTTGGAAATATTTTTTTACACTCATAAAAGAATTGTTGCCGTCGATTTTATATATCCTTATCTATTTTTATTTCTGATTATAAATATTTCCCATTTTAAAATAAGTCCTGTCAAGTTTTGGGCAATCATTTTCCGGATAATTGTAAGCAACACTATTCAGATAATTGGCGGCGCGCAAACGTTCTTCAAATGCCTGCGATTTCCAATATTCATAATTATTAAGAGCATCTTTGGTGTGATGCATTCTAAAGGCGGTTCTGTCTAATTTGTATGGCATTTTATCTAGAATAATTTTAAATTAAAGAAAAATTAAAGTTAGCGTATAAAACTTCAAGGCAAAATATTTCTGTCGTTTGGTTTTTTAAATTGCAAACATATTAACGAAAAAAATTAAAAATATAAGATATTTCTGTAAAAAATTAACGCAATTCCCTTACCTTTGCAGCCCTTTTATTTTTTAGTTATGGGAAACCACCGTGAATATGACATTGCTTTTGTTGGGTTAAAACCGGGTATCCACGAATTTAACTATCAGGTTGAGGACAAGTTCTTTGCTGATTATAAGCTCACCGATTTCAGTGATTGCCATGCTTCTATAAAGCTGACTCTCGAAAAAAACGCTTCATTTATGATGTTGAAATTCGAGATTGGCGGCAGTGTGAATGTAGTATGTGACAGGTGTGGAAATACTTTGCCGATGGATCTTTGGGATGAGTTTAAACTGGTAATAAAACAGGTAACCAACCCTGAGGAAATGAATCAGAATGAGGAAGACCCGGATGTGTTTTATATTTCACAAACAGAAAGCCATCTTCATCTTGCCGGCTGGATCTATGAATTTATTTTGCTGAGTATTCCAAATCAGCGCATGTGCAATGAAGAAGAAATGGGCGGGCCACAATGCAACAAAGAAATTCTGGCGATGCTTAAAAAAATGAAATCAACAGTAACAGAAAATAATCATCCTTTTGAAAAAGGATTGGAACAATTTAAAAAAAACAATAATTAATCATATTTAATCTACGGTTATGCCAAATCCAAAGCGCAGACACAGTCAGCAAAGAAGTGCAAAAAGAAGAACACACTATAAAGCAGATGCGCCAACATTGAGTGTGGATGCTACTACAGGCGAAACTCATGTTCGTCATCGTGCGCATACAAGCGAAGGAAAATTATTTTATAAAGGAAAAGTAGTAGCTGAAAAAGCACCTGCCAAAGCCTGATAAATTGTCTCCTTTTTTGTTGCAATCCAGAAATAAAGTTTGACTAAGTCGGACTTTATCTTTGGATTTTTTTTTGCATGGAAGTGAAATAATTAAAATTTACAGTTTATTTTTATCGAAAATATTTAAGCTAAAACGCAAATATGAATATAGCAATTGATATGATGGGAGGTGATTATGCACCATTGGAAACTATAAAAGGCGTTAAACTTTTTTTGTCGGAAAATAACGAGGAAAACGTAGATCTTACCTTAATAGGCCATGAAGATAAACTGATTCCATTAATCAATGAATATGAAATTACTGCTGAAAAAATAACAGTTGTGCATGCTTCCGAAGTAATAGAAATGCATGAGCATCCTACGAAAGCGCTGAAAGAAAAACAACAATCATCTATTTCCATCGGTTTTCATTTGTTGGCTTCCGGCAAAACCGACGCATTTATCAGCGCCGGAAATACAGGCGCAATGATGGTTGGATCTTTATACAGTATCAAAGCGATCAGCGGTGTTTCCCGGCCTGCAATTGGAGCCTATATTCCCGGTGAAGATGGAAAACTGTCTTTGCTGGTAGATGTCGGATTAAATGCTGACTGCAAACCTGAGAATTTATCACAATTCGCGTTGCTGGGTTCGCTGTTTTCCAAATATATTTTAAATCATGAAAACCCGAGAGTAGCGCTGATCAATGTAGGCGAGGAAGAAGGAAAAGGTAACATTCTTTGCCAGGCTGCCTATCCTTTGCTCAAAGAAAATGAGCGGATTAATTTTGTTGGAAATGTAGAAGGCCGCGATCTGCTGATGAATAAAGCAGAAATTTATGTTTGCGACGGATATACTGGAAATGTAATTCTAAAATTTGCTGAATCCATTTATGATATTGTCCAAAAAAGGCAAATTGATGATGAATATTTTAACCGTTTCAATTTTGAAATGTATGGAGGAGTTCCGGTTTTGGGCGTAAATAAACCCGTGATCATCGGTCACGGAATTTCTACCGCCGGCGCATTTAACAACATGATCCTGATGGCAAAAAAAATGATTGAACAGGATTTTATCGAAAAAATAAAAACCAATTTTGACTGATCGTTTTCAACAACAGCAAACAAATAAATAGTGTGGATTCCTCTTTTATTTCCACATTTATTTTAATCATACTTTTCAGGGTATTCACAATTCATTTTTTATTCTTTTTAAAAATAACTTTCTTCAGCATCCGGGTCATTTTATTTCCATAAATATATTTTTCCTAAAAAAAATTCTCCTGTTTTTTAGATTATTTTTATCGTATTAAAATACCTGATGAAAATTTACGTACCATATTTTGTAACGATCGCATTTACAGGCATTTTTTTATTAATGCATTCCAATTCATTTGCCCAAAAGGACACCCTTCCGCAAAAACAGCAGGATTCAGTAGTTCGTAAAAGTTTTTTCGGAAAAATGATCAATAATTTCAGGAAAGATACAGTGCAGATAGACCGGGCAAATATTTTAAAAAGGAACGAAGAAGCTTTCAAACAATACGATGGCCTTATCATCAGAAATATCTATATCGACCGGTTGCCATTTGGAATTTCTATTGGTGATACTTCAAAAAGATTAATAAACAGCCTGACAAAACTGGCAAATGATCTGCATCACATTACGAAAAGCCGGGTAATCCGGAATAATTTATTTTTTAAAAAAGGCGAGCCGGTAAAACCATTTTTAATGGCTGATAATGAAAGATATTTACGGCAGTTGCTTTATTTGCAGGATGCAGATTTTTTTGTTTTCCTCACCGGTCCGGGTTCTGATTCGGTAGATGTGGTTGTAGAAACAAAAGACGTTTTTTCTTTGGGCGGTGCAATAAACAGTCTTGGATTAAAACAAACGAATATTCAATTCAGGGAAGATAATTTTGCCGGAACCGGCAATGCAGGAATTGCTTATGCTCTTTATGACGATAGCCGCAAAAATAATTTTGCTTTTGGCGGAGAATATGACAGCAGAAATATTGGCGGCAGTTTTATGGATGGAAAGATCGGTTACCAGAGTTTTTATCCGACACTGAACGGGCCAAAAGAAGAGAACAATTATTATATAAATCTTCTAAAACCATTGGTAAACCGGTACATGCAGTGGACTTATGAATTTGATGCAGCCTACCATGCCACACACAATCTTTATACTTCTGATTCTGTTTATTTTTCGGATACACGTTACCGTTATTACAACCTGGAAACCTGGGCCGGCTATAATATTAATGCAAAAGATTTTACAACGGAAGAAGAATCAAAAAAGTTGAGAAAACTGGTGGGAATCAGATTTATCAATCAGAAATTTCAGGTGGTTCCTCAAAAATATGCGTCGAATTACAACTGGCAGTTTGCAGATCTTACCGGCGTTCTTGGAACACTAACTTTTTACAGGCAAAACTTTTATAAAACCCAATACATTTATGGATTTGGCAGAAATGAAGATATTCCGGAAGGATTGTTATTAAGCCTTACTTCCGGTTATACTTTAAAACAAAATATTTCACGGCCTTTTATCGGCTTTAATTATCAGCGATACCAGTTCAACAACAGAAAAAATTATTTAAGCTATACCATCCGAGCAGAAGGATATCTAAACAGATCAAGCATTGAAGATATTAACCTGCTGGGCAGTGTTTTTTACTTCGATCATTTAAAAACAATGGGTGCAAGATGGAAACAACGCTTTTTTCTCAATTTTGATTTGGCCCAACAAGTTAATACTGTTTTGAATGAGCCTTTATTTGTAAACAGCCAGTTTGGAATGCCGGAATATGGAACTGACCGGACCGACAATGACCGGATGGGCGGCACTTTGCGCACTACGATAAAAGCTGAATCAGAATTTTTTAGTCCGTGGTCGCTTGTGGCTTTTCGATTCGCCCCCTTTGTTTTCGGTAATGTCGGAGTCTATTCGCCCTATCTTTCAAATACAAAAGTTTTAAGTTCAATAGGTGGAGGAATCAGAACGCGGAATGAGAGTTTCATTTTTGGGACAATTGAACTAAAAGGATATTATTTTCCTGAAAAAAACTTTTATAATGAAAGATTCCGGTTTGCACTGTCAACAAATGTGATTTTTAAATACAATACGCAATTTGTAACAAAACCAGATTTTATCCAGGTAAACTGACAAGAAAATCCTTAAAATCAAACATGTAAAAAAAGAAAATCAGCCGAAAAAAAATCTTTCAAAAAAATAAGGATATCTGTAATGATAATCCCGTCATTTCAAATATCTTTAAAATAAATTTACAGCAATGAAACTGTTATTCCATCGTTATTTTGAATTGTCTTTTTGGATAGCTGCGCTTCTCTTACTGGCTTGTATGGATCCGGGCACAGAGGTGCATTATTCATTTTGTATTTTTAAATTGACCGGTATAAAATTTTGCCCTGGCTGTGGCCTTGGTCATTCCATCAGTTATTTATTTCATGGAGATTTGCATGCATCTTTTACTGCACATCCATTGGGTATTTTTGCAGTACTTGTGATCGCTTTCAGAATTTATAAACTTTCAAGGCTTCATATTTTTTCACATTTTCAAAACCTTTCTTATGGACAATAATTACAACTCCGTAAACCCGACAATTCTGAAATATCTTTATGATGTAACTCCTGAAGAATTGATGGTCATCAATTCGAGAACTGCAGGATTTACAGATGATCAACTAAGCCAGTTTTGCATGATCTACCGTTCCAAACGAAAAGATCCGCAATTGATTTTAATTCTTTGTTTATTAGGATTGGTAGGCATTGCAGGCGTTCAAAGATTTGTAATCGGACACATAGGATTAGGAATTTTGTATTTTTTTACGGGAGGTTTATGCTTAATCGGAACTATCGTTGATGCTATTAATCATAAACAACTTGCAATGGAATATAATGCAAAAATGATTACTGAAACTTTATCAATGCTCAACATGATCAGAAGATAATGGTTTCATTTCATGCTGTTGTTGGCGTCGCCGCCAACAATGGAATTCAATGAGTAACTCCCGTTGGCCGGGAGGACAGCGGTAGCGCGCTCAAATGGATTATAATTCAACTACCTTCTCTGATTCGCTGCTTTTAAAAGATGCCATTATAATTTTAACTACTTCAGCGCCTTCTTCAGCAGTTACCGGCACAGGCTGATTATTACGAATCGCTTCGTACATTGCCTGGTAATAATCATTATAATTTCCTTGTTCAGAAGTAATAAATTCTATTACTTCCTTGCCTTTGATGTCGGTATGCAAAAGGCCTTTTTCTGTTTCAGGTTCTGTTCCCCAGTCTTTTTTACCCGGGATAACTCCTTCTTTCAACGACGTTTCCTGTACATCGGTTTTTGGCTTGATGAAAGAGCCTTTTAATCCATGCAAAATGTATCCCGGCAAGGCTTCACGAACGATATAGCTGGCTTTCAAACGCACCCTTAATTTTGGATAATATAAAAGCAATTCAAAATAATCATCCACCTTCGATTGTGGCCTTATGATGCGGATATCGGCAAAGATCTTTTCGGGTTTTCCAAATAATTGCAAAGCCTGGTCAATCAAATGGGAACCCAAATCATACAAAATTCCTGCACCCGGACCCGGAGTTTCTTTATGTTCTTTTGGGCTTAATTCTTCCCGGTATCTGTCAAAATGCATTTCTACTTCTACCAATTCGCCCAACAAATTTTCTGACAAAACTTTTTTGATCGTTTTGTAATCGCTGTCGTAGCGCCGGTTTTGATAAACGGACAAAACTTTATTTTGCTTTTTTGCAATCCCGATCAAATCCATAGCCTGTTGTACATCAATGGTAAAAGGCTTTTCCACGATCACATGCTTACCTGCTTCCAAAGATTTTTTGGCGTATTCATAATGGGTGTAATTTGGCGTATTTATAATCACCAATTCGAGCAAGTCGTCAGCAAGCATTGCTTCCAGCGTACGATAAGTTTTTACATGCGGATATTTTTCTTCAGCAAGATTTTTTGTTCTTTCCCAAACAGCATAAAAATTAAAGTGAGGATTGATGGTGAGAAAAGGCGAATGAAAAACCAATCCGCTCATTCCAAAAGAGCATAATCCGGTATTAATGGGAGTTGTCATAAAAATTGTTTTAGAGGAAAATTATAAAAAAATTGATCACTTTTTGAATTCAGCCCTGTTTGCCTTCTATTGCTGTTATTTCTGATCCACGGGCATATTTTCCAGAATTAAAAATTCAGAAGTTAAAGAATAAGTAAATTACGTTTATACATTACCGTTATTATTCAAAATACAAATCCCTTTTATTTGTTGGTTTACTGCAATCATTCACCACTTCCCTTTTCACCTACAAACCAATGTTCTTTATTTTTAAATAAAACATTGAAGGTAGTGAGTGTACCATAAATGCGGGTAATGTATTGCTGCAGGTTTACTTTATCTTCATCACTTAGATTTTTATTGGCATTGATCTGTTGCTCCATCACCCTGATCCTGTCGCGAAGCATTACTATTTTATGAAAAAAGATTTCCAGCGGAATTTCTTTTGGCTTTTGGGTTTTATCTGCAGCTTGCAAAAGCATTTTGCCGCCTTTCCAGCGATCGCCGAGCGGAACAATTTCTGTAGTGTCGCTCCACAGCCGAAGTATTTTTAATAAAGATTTTTCCACATCGCTGGTTGTTTCTAATTCAAACGTTACATTTTCAGGAATGATCTCTTCCAGTTTGTCGTCATTTTTATCAATCTCTTTTATGCCATCACTGATAAAAGAAATAAGGTAAGTTGCCAGTCGCACGCCGACGATTACACCTGGCCCATATTGCGGATGTTGAAGCCTGGTACCGATTCCCAGCCTTAATTGTTCTGAATTTGAATCCATATTTATATTTGTCAGTTATTTTGAAAAAAAATAATAATGTAAGTACTAAAAAATGTAAATTCTCATTTTCAAATCTTCACATTTTCACATCAGCACTTTATGAGATCTTCACTCCTTTATCTCTCAAATATTTTGAAATAGCGGTATAAGCTTCACTCCGGGCCAGTTCTCTTTTTGTAACATCTTCACACCAAAAATAAACTTTCAATTGAGTAGATTCTGAAGTAACGGTATTGATAAATATTTCCGGATCTTTTTCTTTTACTACATCCGGCAATGATTTCATAATCGTCATGATCTCCTGCCGCATTTCTTTCGAACTTTTATCAACGGTAAAAGTAAGATCCACACGAATGTAATTTTCATTGAGGCTCCAGTTTACAAAATTATTTGAGAGGATCGTTCCATTTGGTATGATCACTTCTGCACCTTCTGGCGTAAGTAAGGTGCTGGAGCGCATACTGATTTGTTTTACACGGCCTTTATTATTGCCAATCTCTACGGTATCACCAATATGAAGCGTGCGGTCGAAAATGAGAATAATTCCCGAAACAAAGTTGTTTACAATATTTTGCAAACCCAAACCAATACCAACACTCAATGCCCCAAGTATTACGGTAATTTTATCAATAGCCAAACCTGATGCTGCGATCGCTAATAAAAAACCTACAACCAAAAGCAGCAGTTTGATAATCATCAGTTTTGACCCTGGTCCTTTATTATCAAAAATTTCCTCATCACCCATTTCCCCAAAAAAATAACCGATATACTTGCGCAGAAAATTTGCTGCCCACAAAATCAACACAAATAAAATGACTCCGCCATAGGTAAATTTAAAACTACCAATTGAACGAACTTTCGAAAGAATGTTGCCAATATATCCCGACAAGGGATTGTAAATATTTAGATTGGTGGCAAAGACGACCAGCCAGATTATGAACGAAAAAAATACAATAATACGTTCAATTCCTTTGGCTACTTCTTTACCGTTAAAACTGCCTGTATAAGTTTTTCTCATTCTGCTGCTTTGGATCTGGAGGAGAAACGCTTCCGTTACTGCATGAATAAAAACCAGCAATCCTGCTGTTTGTATAAATGCATAAATGCCTGTGGCTCCAAATATTTGCATTAAAGTAACTCTGCCAAAAAGATTGCAAATGACTGCCAGGAAATTAAAAAGTGTGTATAAGCCTGCCGTTAAGATCAGGAATCTGTGTTCTCTGAATTGCTTTTCATAATTGATCAATGCATACAAGCCCAGCAATACGGAAAGCGTATTTAATATTAATAATAAAAGGCGGTTAAAATATACAGGCAAGCCTAAATATCTGGAGAAAGATTGCAATAAAAACAGGAAGATAAAAATAAGCCAGAGATAAAACAACTTGGCGGGCAGCCGTTTCCAGAAAGAATAAGTAAGCGTAAGCATTAATAAAAATTCGATGCTGGCAATGTAAATAAACGGTGCGTCCAGATCGAATAAAGGAGCCAGGTTCAGCATCAGAACAAGCGATGCAAAAACCGGGTATGGATTAATATACCTGAAATTAAATTCTTTGACGGAATCAGTTTTATTGAGTTTTTTAAGACTTTTAAAGTTGTAAAAAATCCAAAAGAAGAAAACGAGCCCGCACAGTAAAAGCAATAGCAAAAGACTGTGTGTATTTGCAAAATAATAGTTTGTTATTTTCCTTTCAGAACTTACCGATCTTTTAAATTCTGAGGAAATAGATTTGCCGGTATGCCTTTTTGGAAATTGCCACAGATAAAAGCTTTCTTTTCCAAATATCCTGGAACCAGTAGTTTGCACCAAAGTTTTTACCTGCAACTGGAGTTCATCGGCTGTGATCAGATTGTCTGATGCACGAGCCTGGGTGTTATGTACCAGCAGGCTTACAGTTTTAATAAGACTATCTGTTTTGTACCATTTGGTGCGAAGTTGTAATAATTGCGGTCTGAATGAAGCACGCAATGCTGAATCGCGCAAAATTTTACGAATGAGCGTATCTTTTCTTAAATCCAGGACCTGCCCTTTAAATCCGGTTACAATACTATCGTACTGATTTAGCTGCCGTGCATAAGAAGTCGAATTTTTATTGATTTGTTTGAGAATAATGCTAAACATCTGAAGATTCCGCATGCTAAGAGAGCGGTCATTTGTGGTAAGCCGGTCCTTTATGACAACTATGGCAGAATCATCGTCATTCAGATCTTCGCTCATTGCTTTGATATTTGGAACCGGTTCGGATAAGACAGACGCTTTATTTAATGTCTGGAAAATTCTTTCAATACTTAATAAATAATCATTGCGGGTAATGGTATCATTATTTGAAAAAATAGAAACTTCAGGCGGCCGCACAGGTAACTGTGTGGTATCCGTGTTTTGAGCAAAAACAGCGGTATATGTAAAAAGAGAAATAATAATAAAAGGAAAAAACTTCATAATCATAGATTCAGAATTCCGAAAATATAAAAGTACTGTAAGCAACCGGTTTTAATAAAAAATCGATTATTTAAATAAAATACAAACAGGCATTATTTATTCTTTTACTAAAAATGAAGAATTCCGGTTGAGCGAATCAATAAACAAAGATTTAACCAAAATTTGTATTCCACCCAATGTAAAAAGAATATAATATTTTGAAAAAATTCAAATCATTGTTTTATTAATTACTTACTTTGTTGTCTGAAAACTATTCAAAATGAAAAAAATCCTCAACAATCATTTATTTCTGTACCTCTTTATCATCGTTCTTGGTTCATCCATTTCTTCCTGCAAAAAAGATAAAGGGAATTCAGCGCCTCCAACAGGGCCGACCGCCTTATCAGACGCAGATTCTTTAAAATACTTAATGTACAACATTATGCAGGTAAGCTTTGTAGATGACGGAAGAGATACTACTACCAATCTACCTACTTATTACTGGTACAATCAGGTTCCAAAATTAAATCCATTGAGCAGCGATTATGATTCAGCGGATGTATTGCTTTCCAAAATAAAAACTTACCCCACAAATCCAACTACCAAAAAGCCTTTTGATAAATACAGCTTCCTGGATCACGGAGAGGTTCAGGGAGAAATTCAACAGGGCGTTGGCGGCGACATGGGAATGCAGGTAACCTATGCAAGAGATACCACAGGAAAATATTATTTATTAGTTCTGTTTGCTGATAAAAATTCTCCTGCTGGTTTAGTGGGCGTTACGCGAGGCTGGCAAATAACCGCGATAAATGGCGACACAAATATTGGTTATGATGCCAACAACGGTCCAAACGTACAAAAAGTAATTAACGCTGTTTATAATGCTCCATCTGCCTCATTCACATTTAAAACACCAACTGGCACAACGATAACAAAAACACTCACACAGACGGTTTATAATATCAATCCTGTTTTGTTTGATACTGTTTATTCTGTTGCTTCAAAAAAAGTAGGCTATTTCGTTTTCAACACTTTTTCTGCTGTCTATAATAATAATGGCCCAACCCTTACCAGGCAGGAACTGAACCGGGTTTTTTCCAAATTTCAATCAGCGGGAATTTCTTCTTTGATAGTAGATTTGAGATATAACGGCGGCGGTTCTGTAGGAACTGCAGAATATTTAGACAGTCTCATTGCTCCTGCATCGGTTGCGGGAAAAGAAATGTATCATTACTTATATAATGATAAACTAACCGGCCAAATCGCTGTGCAGCCTGATTTCCTTGAACAGAAGGTATTATTTACTGCCGGTGGTGGTTTAAATCTTGATCACGTATTTTTTATCGGAAGCGGGAATACCGCTTCAGCGAGTGAACTGACGATTAATAATCTGAAGCCTTATATGGATGTAAAATTAGTAGGTTCCACCACTTATGGCAAACCGGTTGGTTTTTTTACATTCCACATTACGGATTTTCCAAATGGAGGAGCTGAAAAAGATCTTGCAGATCTTTACGCGATCAATTTTGAAACAAGAAATGCCAAAAACGAGGGCGGATATTTTGATGGGCTTACACCAGATGCAGCAGCAGCTGATTTTGTAAATATTCCATGGGGAAACTCGAGCGATGATAATCTTAAGAAAATATTTAATTATATTTCTACCGGCACATATGGACGCAAATCTGCAGCAGAAAGAATGGCTACAAACAGTTCATTGCGCCTTTCCATCCCATCTACTATTCATCCTTTAAGGTTTAATGGAATGGTGGATTATAGAATCAGCAATCAGCTAAAAGGCACCATCAACAAGAGTTTGAGAAGGCGGTAATTTTTTATTTTTTTTGAAATTCCTTCCAGGTCAATTTGATTAATTATTTCACTTTTGATTTGGAAGGAATTTTTTTGAGAAAATATCAACGCCTTCATTTTGCAAACTTTTACATTATCTGATGCTCAATTCGAGTTTTCTATTTAATCCCCGCTCAACAAGCTTATATAGGGTTGAAAGCTGAATATCCGCTCTGCCGTTTTCAATTCTTGAGATATAACTTTTTTTAGTGCCCGTTTTTTCCGCCATTTCTGCCTGTGTCAAATGAGCTTTTTCTCTTTCTTCTTTTAATAGCTCACCTAAAATAAAAGTTTGAGCTTTCATTTCAAATTCAGTTCTTGTGTCTGTTCCGGGAACACCATATTTTTTGTCAAGATGTTCATCCCAGGAAACAATCTTATTTTTTGAAAGTTTTTCGTTTTTCATTTTCTGCAATAATTTTTTTGTCAATAAAATATTGTTTTTTCAGTTTTTTAGCGGGTTCAATTTCTGTCTTATGGGTTTTTTGAGATTTTTTCTGAAATGAATTTATTAATACAACTAAATTCCCTTCGTCAAAGAAGTAGAAAATTCTGTAAATGTTACTTTTAAATTCTACCCTTATTTCAAAAAGTCCCTCCGTGCTTTCAAAATGCTGGAAATATTTTTTGGGAATAAAATCAAGAGTTTTCACTAATTCAAAAACCCAGTCAATTTTTTCCTGAACATCTTTGTCAAGATTATTGTAAAATTCAAAAAAATACTTTCGTAAGTTGATAGACTTCTTTTCACTCTGCGAAAAGGTAACGGATTAGTGAACATAGTCAAAAAGTTTCAAAGATTTTATTATTGAAAAAGTTTCGGCAACCCGATGAATATCAATACAATTTGGGAAATGGCTGTGATTAACGCAATTTTGCAGGTATGATTCATTTTGAAAAGTTTGTTTTAGATAATGGTTTGCGTGTGATTGTGCATGAAGACAAGAGTACACCAATGGCAGTAGCAGATGTGATGTATGATGTAGGCGCCAGGGATGAAGATGAAGAACACACAGGGTTTGCGCATTTGTTTGAACACCTGATGTTTGGCGGCAGCCTTCACATTGAATCTTATGACGAACCGCTGCAAATGGCGGGTGGAGAAAACAATGCATACACGACAAATGATCTCACCAATTATTATTGCCAGTTGCCCGCCGAGAACATTGAAACTGCTTTCTGGCTCGAAAGCGACCGGATGTGCTCTCTTGCATTCAACGAAAATTCACTGGAAGTACAACGAAAAGTAGTGAGCGAAGAATTTAAAGAACAATATATTAATAAACCTTACGGCGATGTATG
The DNA here is from genome assembly GCA_035475995.1 of Hanamia sp. Classification (GTDB taxonomy): domain Bacteria; phylum Bacteroidota; class Bacteroidia; order Chitinophagales; family Chitinophagaceae; genus Ginsengibacter. The sequence continues at coordinate 16,816 of DATILZ010000300.1, forward strand.
GCACAAGCTTCGTGAGCTTGCTTATAAAGTACATCCTTATAAATGGATGACGATTGGAAAAGATTTAAGCCATATTGAAAATGCCAAATTGCAGGATGTAAAAGATTTCTTTCGCAAACATTATACACCTTCCAATGCCATACTTACAGTAGCAGGTAATGTAACTGTAGAGCAGGTAAAGCAATTAGCAGAAAAATGGTTTGGCGATATTCCTGC
>DATILZ010000301.1:0-6388 GCA_035475995.1 Hanamia sp.
CGGGATCTTACGGCGCTTGTTACCTATTGGGGAGCAGGTGGTTTTTTAAAAGTAAACGAGCTTGAAAAAAACTCTTTGCTTGGGATTATCAAATCAAAAGATTATGAATTTATAAAATTGAAAGAACTACCCAATACGGCCCTTCAATTTGAAAAAACATTGTTTTCAGGCATCTTTAAAACAGGTGATAAAGTAAAACTGAGTGATTTAAAAAATGTACTTTATTCCACAATAGAAAAAGCAAAATCTCAATTGGAAAGTGAGATAAATGAAGAAGATTACTACGTAAAATATTCAAGAGGAATGGGATGCTTTTTCCCCTTCATTGGATTTGCTTCATTGGTAATCGGTTTCTTTTCGTTGGTAGACGACTGGCAGGAAAAATTATGGCTGGGAATTGCTCTTATTGCCAGTGGAATTATTTTGATTTCTTTCGGTTTTTTTATGACGAAAAAAACAAAGAAAGGAACCTTGCTTTATCAAAAATTATTGGGTTTTAAAGAATTTATAAAGACAGTTGAGAAGGACCGGTTACAGGAATTTTTAAAACAGGATGAAAATTATTTTGATAAAGTTTTGCCATATGCAATCGTTTTTGATATGGCTGATAAATGGAAAGATAAACTGAAAGGCCTGGAAGTGTCGCCGCCAAAATGGTATTCTGGTTATTATGCAGGCAGCACTTTTAATACAATAATTTTTATGAATAGCCTTGATCATTCTATGAATGAAATGACCAATACATTTTACAGCTCACCGCACAGCAGTGGCAGCAGTAGCGGCGGTAGTTTTAGTGGCGGCGCTGGGTTTTCGGGTGGTGGTTTTGGTGGCGGCGGCGGAAGTAGTTGGTAGAAATTTTGATTAAAAAGAATAAGAATTACCTTATTTCTTTCTTTACTATAAAAGAAGATTTTAAAGAAATAAAAATGTATATAACGGTAACGCTTATTCGAAAATGAAATTCTAAAACTGCAGGCAAGTTACTTTTCCATCCATTGTCGTTGCAATCACTTTATTTTTTGAAACCGGAGTAATATTCGTAACCAGCGCATTTGAAATTTTATGTTTCCATAAGATAGTGCCATCACGGTTTACAGCCACAATGATTCCTGAATTTGATGGCACATAAATTACATTTTCATATTCAACAATTGGCGTAGGAGCGATTTCATAATTCAATCCGGGATGCGCTTCCCATGTTATTTGCATATCCGGAAGCGATGTAGAAACTCCGATTAATTCTCCTTCCATTGTTTTAGCATAAACCAAAGAACTGTCAGCAGATAAACCCATTGATTCACGAACATGATTTTTTGGATCATTTTTTCTCCAGATCTCTTTTCCTGTTTCTGCATCAAAAACAGTCATGTAACGGTCAGGCGCAACTATAAAAATTTTTCCATCGGTTGCAACCGGATAGCAGGCAGCAGGGGAAAACATTCTGTTGCCGGAACCATTATTCCATTTCCAAACAAGCGCTCCGGTTTCTGCATCTAATGCATAAAATTCTGTACCCCAGCTTCCAAAATAAATTTTATTGTTATAAAACAATGGCTTCGTAACTACAAAACCTTTCACCCCAAAATAATCCCATTTTAATTTTCCCGTTTTTAAATCCAAAGCCCTGAAATGGCCATCAGCAGCGCCGATATACACTGTTCCATTTTTAATAAGAGGATTTGCAACAATTGGTTTTTGTGTTTCAAATTTCCAAACCAATTTTCCGGTAGTTGCATTTAAACAATAAATATTATCATCAGTAGAAGCCACAACAGCAAGATTATTTTCTACGGCAGGAGTGGAATAAATTTTTCCTTTAGTAGGGTAGTACCATTTCTTCTTTCCTGTTTTTAAATCCAAAGCATAAATCAATCCGTTTGAATTGCTGGCAATTACTAAATCTTTGGCAAGTGCAACTCCAGATCCGATATCGCTTTTATCATTAAACTGCCAAAGAGCTTTTACATTCGCATACGTTTTATTTACTGCATAAGAAGGCCTGAAATAATGGTTGGTATCTGCGAGAAAATTGTGTTTATATAATTTTACCTGCGCCCATTCTTTTTGTTCATCGGTAATGGGGTTGCGTTCTTCATACGTAACCGCTCCATCTTTTATGGTTACCACATTATAACCGCCAACCGGGTTTTTTGCTCTTAAATTTGATCTTCCCATTATTCCAGGAATTCCTTCAAAATTAAACTGGCGATTTGCATGACCATGCCCGCAAAGAATTAATTGTGTATTTCTTGTTTTGAGTAAATCAATCGCTTCATACCAGTTATTTAAAGATGAATCCTGTGGATAATGATTTACATAAATGATTGGAATATTTTTATCTTTTAAATGAGAAAGTATCGAATCGAGCCACACAATATTTTCGCGGGAAACCTGGCCGGGGCTCATCCGCATGTTAGGCCCACAAACGGTTCCGAGAAATAAATAACCTGCATATTTGAAATCAAAAGTTTCTGCGCCAAAGATTTTTTTAAAACTATTGGTACCACTTTCAGACCAGTTGGCATCATGGTTTCCAGGAATAATATGCCAGGGTTTGTTGAGGCTGTCCAGTATTTGTTTGGCCAGATGAAACTCAGAATCACTTCCAAAATCGGTGATATCACCGGATATAATTACAAACTTCAAAGATGAATCTTTATTGATGCTTTGTACAGTTCTTCTCAAATCTTCGTCTGCATTATGGCTTCCAATATGAGTATCGGAAACATGGGCAAATTTGAATCCATTTTGCGCGAAAGAAATCTGCAAAGAAAATAACAGGAAAATAAGAAGTAAGTTTTTTTTCATGATTGATTTTAAATATTACGAATGAAATTTGTTTTGTTGAAACCGGATGAATTATAAAAAAAGCAGAAGTTTTAATGCTTTCGGTTTTAAATTTTTTAAGAAGAAATATTTTTCTTTTACAGTAAATAAAGGAATAAGCGGAATTTCTATTTTGCCTATGATAAAGCCTTCACTTCCACATAAAAATTATTATCCACTTTTATTTCACTTACGCCTTTTGGCGCTTTTTCAAATATAGTTGTTGGATGAACAAAAATTAATTTTCCTTTATCATTGTAAATTTTCAGAGGCATATTAAAATGATCAACGCAATTTGCCCAGCGGTAATAAATGCTTCCATTTACTTTTTTATATTCTAATACAGGAATGTTTGTAGTACGCAAATATTGATCAAAAACTTTTGAAAAATTAATGCCGGATTGTTGGTTGATATAGCCCTCAACCTGTTTGCTGGTAACGGTTTGATGATAAAATGTTTTGTTTAATCCCCTCAAAATATTTCTGAATTTTTCATCATTATTAATGATCTGCCTGATCGTATGAATCATGTTGCCGCCTTTGTAATACATATCTCCGCTGCCTTCTTCATTAACACCGTAATGAGCAATTATTTGCTTATCATTCCTGATGTTTTTTCTTACTCCAATTACATATTCATTGCCCGCTTTTTTACCATAATAATATTCTGTAAATAATGCCTCCGCATAATTAGCAAATGATTCATGGATCCACATATCTGCCAGATCTTTTGAAGTAATATTATTTCCCCACCATTCATGGGCACTTTCATGCACAATAATAAAATCCCATTTTAATCCCCATCCGCTTCCGGAAAGATCCCGTCCTAAATATCCATTCATATAATGATTGCCATAGCCTATTGCGCTCTGATGCTCCATTCCAAGATATGGTGCATCCACTAATTTATAGCCGTCTTTATAAAAAGGATAGGGGCCAAACCAATATTCAAAAGCTTTCATCATCCGCGGTGCATCTTTAAATTGGTCTTTTGCCTTTGTAAGATTAGAATCAAGAACCCAATAATCCATTGTGAGGTTTCCCTTTTCGCCTTTGTATATTTCTCCAAAATGAACAAACTTTCCAATGTAAAAAGTGATGTCATAATTGTTGATTGGATTTACTACTCCCCAATCATAAGTTGTACTTCCATCGTTATTATTTTTTACATTTCTCAATCTACCATTGCTAATGGTCATTAGATCAGATGGTGCGGTGAAATGCATCTCCGCGCTATCTGGTTCATCTGCCTGGTAATCTTTGCACGGATACCATACACTGGCGCCCAAACCCTGGCAGGCAACGGCTATCCACGGATTTCCCGATTTGTCTCTCTTCCAGACAAAACCTCCATCCCATGGAGCATTTTTTGCTTTACGCGGCTTGCCATGATAGTAAACAACCAGGTTTGAAATTTCGTTAATAGTGTTCTCAGTAAACGAACTTTTATTTGAATTTCCACTTTTCAACATGATGGTATTTATATCATGTTTTGTAGTCGGCTTTAACGCACTGTTTTTCAAATAAACAAACCATGCATTTCCTTCTTTTGTAAATGAAAGTATTTCCTCGTGAAGTGGAAATTTTTCTGAACCTGTTTGAAATATTACCGAATCAATGATCATTGGTTCCTGCAGGTCTATCTGAAAAAAATCGACATGCTTTTGTTCCAGTTGTTTATAGCTGATGATATTATATCCGCTGATGCTGCTGTCTTCTAAATTAAATTTTACATGCAGATTATATTTAGTCGCATTCCACCAAGATCTGCCCGCTCCGTTACTACCTCTTAATGTATCTGCATGTGTAAAATTTTGAGCAAAAGAAAGATTTAAAAAAAGTATTGTGAAACTAAAAACAGAGATTATCTTTTTCATTTACTAAATTTATTTTTTTATAAACAAAGATGAAGTTAAAAAAACAAAATCCTTTACCATTGATAAAATTGCTGAAACAAAACCTGTTACTTTCCTTACCATTTTTTGTATTTTTAATGTCTTCGTGTTCGCATCATGAAAAGGTGAAAAATATTTTTCACTACAATGAACAATCAGGTATTGCAACACTTGATCCAGCTTTTGCAAAAAACCAATCCATTATGTGGGCGGTGCATCAGCTTTATAATACGCTGGTTCAGATAGATAACAACATGAACCTTGTTCCGTCGCTTGCAAAAAGCTGGGACGAATCGGATGATAATCTCACTTTTACTTTTCATTTGCGAAATGATGTTTTTTTCCAGGATAATGATGCGTTTCCAAATGCCAAAGGAAGAAAGATGACGGCAACAGATGTGGTATATAGTTTTCAGCGAATCATGGATAAGAATACTGCCAGCAGCGGGGCATGGATTTTTAATGGAAGAGTCGATACCATTGAACCTTTTAAAGCGATTGACGATACCACTTTTCAATTAAAATTATTGAAACCTTTTCATCCGATATTAGGCGTGATGAGTATGCAATATTGTTCGATAGTACCGAAAGAAGTAGTGGAAAAATATGGAAAAGATTTTCGCCGGCATCCCTGTGGTACCGGCCCTTTTGAGTTAGTAGCCTGGGAAGAGGATCAGGCAATGGTAATGAAAAAAAATCCGAATTATTTTGAAAAAGACAGTGCTGGCAACCGGCTTCCTTATCTTAATGGAATTAAAATTACGTTTCTTCAAAACAAGGCTACAGAATTTTTGGAATTTCAACAAAAGCGGCTTGATTTTATAAATGAGATCGACCCTTCTTTTAAAGATGAGGTACTGACCAAAGGGGGTGAACTTCGTAAAGAATGGAAAGGCAAAATAGTACTGGTAAAACACACAGGACTTACCATTGAATATCTCGGTTTTTTATGTGATAGCACCCTGGAAATTGTAAAAAATTCGGTGATAAAAAATCTCAAAATTCGGCAGGCGATTAATTATGGTTTTAACCGGAAGAAGATGATTCTTTATATCCGCAATTCTATCGGAACTGCTGCTACCAGTGGTTTTGTTCCTGCCGGATTTCCATCTTTTGATTCTTCTGTTGTAAAAGGTTATCATTACGATTTGCAAAAAGCCTTGCAATTATTGAAAGAAGCAGGATATCCAAACGGTGTAGGATTGCCTGCCCTAAAACTACTAACCGTTCCTTTGTATGCAGATATCGCCAGTTATATTGCCAATGAATTATTACAAATCGGAATTACAATAAATGTAGAAGTAGTTCAGAAAAGTTTGCTGCTGGAACAAACAGCGAAATCGGAAGCGTTATTTTTTCGCGGAAGCTGGATCGCTGATTATCCCGATGCAGAAAATTTTCTCAGTGTCTTTTATGGCAAAAATCCTGCACCACCAAATTATACCCGATACCATAATCAAAAATTTGATAAATTGTATGAAGCTGCTTTATCAGAAAAAAATGATTCCGTCCGTTATTCGCTTTACCGCCAGGCAGATCAGATTATGATAAAAGATTCGCCGGTAGTGCCTTTGTGGTATGATATGATTATCTGGATGGTGCAACCAAACGTCAAAAATTTTATTCCTAACAGTCAGAATTTATTGGAATTAAGAAGAGTGAAACTC
>DATILZ010000302.1:0-9232 GCA_035475995.1 Hanamia sp.
AAAAATTATCCGGGAAATGAAAAAGAAATGTTTGAAAAATTATCGAAAACACAGCCTATCGGAAGGATGGCAAAGCCAGAAGAGATAGCAGCATTGGCTTTATATCTGAGCAGCGATGAAGCTTCATTTATTACCGGGACAGATTACCCGATTGATGGTGGATTTCTAAAACTAAACACTTAAAAAATGAAAACAAGAATTCTCCTTATTTGTTTATTTACTGTAACCGCATTTACTGCCGGCCATGCACAAACGTATGCACCTTCACCTGCTAATATTGAAGCCAGGAACGGCTTTCAGGATGCGAAATTTGGCTTGTTTATTCACTGGGGAGTTTTCAGCATTCTCGGCGATGCTGAGTGGGCGATGAACAATCAGAACATTCATGTAAAAGATTATTCCAGGCTGGAACATTTTTTTTATCCAACAGAATTTGATGCGCACGAATGGGTGAGCATGGCAAAAAATGCAGGAATGAAATATATCACATTAATTACCAGGCATCATGATGGCTTCAGTATGTGGGATACCAAATATTCTGATTTCAATATCATGAATACTCCCTATAAAAAAGATGTGGTGAAAATGATTGCCGATGAATGCCATAAACAAGGAATCAAACTTTTCTTATATTATTCCTTATTGGATTGGCGGCGCGATGATTATTCCTGGTGGACGGGCAGAACCGGGCAGGGCACAGGACGCACGGTACATGGCAACTGGAATGATTATATCAAATTCATGGAAAATCAGTTGACAGAATTACTAACAAATTATGGAGAAATAGCCGGTATCTGGTTTGACGGATATTGGGACCAGACAGCACCGGAAGGAGCAAAAGACCGGACGCCGAAAGTAGATTGGCATTTACCGGAAATTTATGCGCTTATTCATAAACTACAACCTCAATGTTTGATTGGAAATAATCACCATCTTACCCCATTTCCAGGTGAAGATTTTCAGATGTTTGAAAAAGACCTTCCCGGACAAAACAAATCGGGATTAAGTTTTCAAAAAGCATCGGACAAACTGCCCTTAGAAACCTGCGAGACTATGAATGGTTCCTGGGGATTTAATATCAAAGATGACAATTATAAATCGGTAAATGAATTGATTCATTACCTCGTAAATGCTGCCGGAAGAAATGCAAACTTTTTATTAAATGTAGGCCCGCAACCAAATGGAAAAATTCAAAATGAATTTACAGATACATTAAAAGGAGTAGGAAAATGGATGCAACAATATGGTGAAAGTATTTATGGAACAAGAGGAAACGTAATGCCACCAGAGAATTGGGGTGTTGTTACCGCAAAAAATAAAACCGTTTATATTCATATTTTAAAAGATTCTGTCCAACCAATTCTTATTACCGGAATTATGGGAAAAGTAAAAAGTTGCCAATTGATGGGAACAAATCAAAAAGTAAAATTCAAACAAGATAAAAATGCAGTAGCAATTAATCTGGATGGAATTTCATTGAATAATGTAGATACGATTATTGAAATTGAGACGAAATAACAGCAAATAAAAGAATAAGAATTGCTGGTATTTGTTTGTTTGCCGTGAAATAGTTTTTGGGAAAACATCAATAAAAGTAAGGATGATAAATAAAGAAAGCTACGAAATACTACAGTGATATGTTTAAACAGGAGGTAACAATAACTATTGATGAAAACCTGAACAAATTAAAAGGAAAAGTTCTTGCAGCCAAAAAATTGGAAGCAGCTAATAAAGCTTTGAACAAATTAAAACATTCTTTACGTCAGTAGTAAAAGATTTAAATGGTGCGGCACATTTCCATTCTTCTCTAAAAAATTATTACAATTTATCCGGTTGTTTTTTGCCAAAAGCCAACGCAATCATTATCAATGCGAAAACTATAAAAACAATCCCACACCAACGGTTTACAGCGGCATGCATAACTGTAGGATTTGTAAAACTATAGAGCAATAACAAAATCCCCACGGCGAGAAAAAAAATTCCTATCACAAAACGCAGGTCAAAAAATTTATTCATCATCTTTATTTTAATAGAAAAGAATATTAAAGAACAGTGTAATTAATAACATGATAATAGCAAGCCAAACCGGATTTTTATACCATACCCGGTTTTTATCTCTTTGCCTTGGTGTAAGACTGTAAACAAGGCCGACCAACTGATTTTCGGGTTTCGGTTTTGTCACAAAACTAATCAAGGCTGTTACAACAAAACAAATTACAAAGGCAACCCAGGCAATGTTGAACGCCTGACTGGTACCTGAATAAAAAGTATGAAGGTTTGCAATCCAGCCACCTTTTCCTTCTGCTGTAGTGAGAGAATAAGTAAGCGCTGCGCCACACGTTCCTGACAATAATCCCCAGAAAGCCCCATTAGGCGAGGTTTTTTTCCAAAACATTCCAAGAAAAAATGTGGCGAATAAAGGAGCATTTACAAAACTGAAAACCAATTGCAACAAATCCATAATACTGTTGAATCCGCGTGCAACATATGCTGTAAGAATCGACAATAGAATGCCAATTACTGTTGTGGCTTTTCCCACATACAAATAATGCTTTTCGCTCGCATTTTTTTTAATGTGTGTTTGGTAAATATCAAAAGTAAAAACGGTATTAAATGCAGTAACATTTCCTGCCATTCCTGACATAAAGGAAGCAATCAACGCTGTGATTCCAACACCGAGAATTCCACTTGGATACAGTTTGGATAACAATAAAGGAAGTACCATGTTATAATCCGTTTGCCCGTTTGTGTTTAACGGAAGTTCAAACCCTGAAAATTCTTTTTGCAAAGCAAGCAATAAAATTCCCGGAACAATTACAACTAATGGCATAAAAATCTTAGGCAATGCTGCGATAATTGGTGTACGCCTTGCATCATTCAGATTGTGTGAAATCATCGCTCTTTGAACCACCAGGAAATCGGTACACCAATATCCAAAAGCAAGTACAAAACCCAAACCGAATATAAGGCTAAATGCGTCTGTGCCCATCGGGTTTGTTGATGCATGGCTCATCCCTTTCCATAAATGTAATTTCGCATTATCCACATTTGCAAGAATTCCATCTATGCCACCAACCTGATGAAATCCAATATAAACCAAAGGCGCAATTCCCAGAACAATTAAAAAGAATTGCAGTACTTCATTGTAAACAGCGCTGGTGAGTCCGCCCAAAAAAGTATAAGCCAAAACGATACCAGCTGCAAGCCAGATAGATACATTAAAATCCCAGCCAAGAATCGTTTGCATCAGCATGGCCAACGCATATAAAGAAATGCCGGAAGAAAAAATAGTCATCACGGCAAATGTCAAAGCATTAAAAGTTCTTGTCTTTTCATCGAAGCGTAGTTTCAAAAATTCAGGTACGCTACGCGCTTTACTTCCGTAATAAAAAGGCATCATAAAAACACCCAAAAACAACATCGCCAGCACAGCGCCCATCCAATAAAAGTGTGCAGTATAAAGTCCATATTTCGCACCATTTGCTGCCATCCCCAATACTTCCTGTGCGCCCAGATTTGCAGAGATAAACGCAAGACTCGTAATCCACAATGGAATATTACGGGTGCTCATCAAAAAATCATTACCGGTTTTTATTCTCTTTTTTAATAAAAATCCAATGCCGATTACAAATAAAAAATAAAGGCCGATGATTCCGTAATCTACCAGATGTAAGTGCATAAAAAGTGAGCGTTTTTAGGTTTTATTTTAAAGAAGCAAATTCAAATTGGTTTCTAAAATCTTCATGAAAGCATGTCCATTCTTCTTGAATATCTGATTAATGGTTGTGCAATATATTTAAACAGATTGAAAGCTAAATAAAAAGACTTTTTTTTATTTCGCACTTACGCAAATATTTTTTTTATTTTTTCTTGAAAATAAAAAGAAAAATGAACGCAAATTCTTATGTTGAACTGCTTTGAAAAATATTTCTTTTTATCAATCATTTTTGAAACAATTACTCTAATGCTTTTAATTAACGTTACTAGAAATAAACCTGGTAAGTCAATCAACCTTATTACATTTTTTTTCTGAATCAGATAAGATAATAAGTTGTATGAATGTATTGTTGTTTATTTTACTAAGGTTAAAAAACAGACTGCAAACAAAAAAACAAATTTGTATCCATTGCATTTTTATAAAGTTCATCACGTCAAAATAAGAATTAGCCGAAATGGCGGCTTTTCCCAAAATCCAATTAAATTTACATTATGAAAGAGAAGGTACAAGAGAGAATTAATCAAATGCGTGAATTAGCTACAAAATCCGTAAAAACAGTTAAGAAAAAAACTAATAGCAATGTTACAGCAACTGACAGCCTTTCTAAAGCAATAAGAAATTCAAAAGAAGCAAAAGCTTTTCTTACTGAACTGAATGCGGCAATAAGCATTTCACGGTTTGAAAAACGTTAAGTTTATGGTAAGCAGGAATTTTAAAACCGGTTTTTTGAAAAGTATTTTTGAAAAAAATAGAAATTCGACTTATTTCTTTCTTTGCTGCTTTCTTACTACTTACTTCTTGCTACTTTCTACTTTCTTCCTTCCCATATCCTCCAGCTTTCCTCTGCCTGAATCATCAACATTTTATCGCCGTTTTCAATAAAAGCGCTGTGTTTTTCTGCAAGAGAAAGAAATAAAGTTTTTGAAGGATTATAAATTAAATCAAAAAAATAATGTCTGTCGGTAACAAATTGATAAGGAAGTGGCGGACATTCATTTACATTTGGAAAAGTGCCGACGGGAGTTGTATTGATAACAATTTGAAAATCTTTCATCATTTCTTCTGAAATATCTTCATAAGAAATAATTGAATCAGAAACATTTTTCGTGCGGCTTACTTTTACAAAATCTATGTTTAATTTTTTTAAAACAAAAGCTACCGCATTAGAAGCGCCGCCTGTTCCGAGTATTAATGCTTTTTGTTGAAATGGTTTTAGAAATGGAGTAAAAGATTTTTCAAAACCAATAATATCGGTATTGTAACCAGTCCATTTTCCACCAGATATTTTTATGCAATTGCACGCATTTATTTCGCTGCATTCTTCTGAAACATCATCTAAAAAAGGAATGATTTCTGTTTTGTATGGAATGGTAACATTTAATCCTTTTAATTCAGGATTATTTTTTAATTGAGGAATTTCGTTTGCAAGTTTTTTTATTTCAAAATTCAGGTATTGTGAATCTGTAAGATTTTCACTTCTGAATTTTTCAGAAAAATACCTGCGTGAAAACGAATGATGCAGCGTTTTACCTATCAATCCATAGATGTTCATTATGCGGTTTCTTTATCCAGATAGAGATGGAACGTATCGCCACGAAGGCCAATACGCATTGCTTCCAGTGGAATAATTTCTGAAGGAGCAATATTTCCCAGGTTGGCATTGCACCCAACCAATTCAAGGAAATAAAGTTGTTGAGCCTTTTGAGGAGCTTCCCAAAGAATTCTTTCTCCCGGAATCTGTGTTAATATTTCCTGTACCAAACCTTCTCTTACTTCGCCTGTACCACGATAAATACCCACATTTCCGGCCTCACGCGCTTCAGCAATTACATAAGATGAACCAGCTTCCAGCTCAGCTTTCATTTGTTCTATCCATTTATAGGGCGGAATAATATGTGTTGCATCTTTACTTCCCACTTCGCTCAAAACCGTTCCATGTTTGGTAAGTTTTTCTATATAGCCGCATTTTTCCGTGTGAGGAATCGTGATGGATCCATCGCTTACTTCCATGTAAGTAACTCCAAAATCTTTACAAAGCTGGATATAATCGTTAAACTGGTTTCTAATTAAAAACGCTTCAAACAAAGTGCCTCCAAAATAAACAGGAATATTGAATGACTGGTATAAATTGATTTTTTCGCTCAGGTTTGGTGTTACATAAGCGGTTCCAAAACCAAGTTTGATAATGTCAATGTGCGGATGTGCAACGCTTATTAAATTCCTTGCTTCTTCAAGGCTAAGCCCTTTATCCATAATCATCGTTACACCATACTTACGAGGTTTTTCAACCCGGTCAGGGATTTGATTCAGATTAAAATTCATACTAAATTATTGAGATGCGCAAATATAGTTTGGCAGAAGCAAAGATGTGAAAAAAATTTGCCACAGCATGCCTGTATCTGATTTAAATCATCTTTTACCTCCAATCAAAATAAAACCTTTTACTTCTTTTTCTTCAATCCTTTTTTATAATTGCTGATGATATCGGAAACAGCCGGATGCTGCAATAATGAAGGATTTAATTCAATAAAATGTTTTATTAATCCCGGTGCACTTTGCATCGCCTGATGCAGTTGCAATAGGGCTTCTTTAGATTTTCCCATTTCAAAAAGAACCGCGGATTTATAAAAAATAAACAACGGTTTATCATCCGTGTTTTTTTGTGCATTGTATATTTGTTCGAGCGCCTCTTCATAATATTCGGCATCATAAAGGCATTTGATGAGTTCTTTCCAGCCTTTTACATTTTTTGGCCGTGCCTTTATAAAATGAGTGAAATGAATTACTGCGTCTTTTATCCTGCCTAATTGAATATAACATAGTGCCACGGCAAAATGATAATCTGGTTGTGCGCGGTTAATACTCAAGGCGTTTTCCAGGTTTTTGACTGCACTTTCCCAATAACCTTCGTCCATGTATGTGCCTGCTATTTTGTAATACAAACGACTTTCTGCAGAATTTAAATGAGCTGCTTTGCGATAATTAAATCTTGCCTGTGCAGGGCTTTTCAATTTTTCATAACAATAACCTATTGCTTCATATATTACTTCTTCCGGCATAGAAAGTTCTAATACTTTTTGAAGCGCTTCTATCGCATCCCTGTATTTTTTTATTCTTAAATAAGCATCGCCAAGATTGCGATAAGCATAATCAAATTTTTCATCGATGGCAATCGCATATTGATACGCATCTATTGCCTTTTCATACAATTTTAATCCCTGGTAGGCGGTTCCAAGGTTGAACCATGCAAGGTGGGAATAAGGATGCTCTTCAATAATATCCTGGTGAATTTTAATGCTCTCTTCATTTTTACCGGTATAATCTGCCCAAAAACAAATCTTATAAAGTGCTTCTTCATTCGTCGGGTCCTGTTCCAAAACCAACCGCAGACAATTAAAAACTTTTTCAAAATCTTCATAATCATCATATACATCAGCCAATTCAAAAAGCAATTCTATTTTTTCCTCTCCATCAAAAACAACAATGCCTTCTTCCAGAAGCGCAGCCGCTTTCTCGTGGTAATCCAGTGCGAGATAAGCATCGGTTTTTAAAATATAAACATTGATATCATTGCAGTCTAATACTTCTGCTTTACTCAGAATCGACAATCCTTCATGGTAATGTTGGGTAGCTATAAGAATATCGGCTTTCCTTATATATAGCGACGAAGAATAGGGATATTGTTCGATGGCAAGATTTGCTGCTTCCAACCCTGCTGGAAGATTATCATTTTCATCAAAATAATCTATAAGCCGATGAAATGATTCCTCTTCAATAAAATTGAATTTTTTGCCCGATTTAAAATTATTATACTGACGCAACAACTCATTCATCTCTTCCCTTTCCTGCCTGTAATGGTTATCTTTCATACTCGTTGAACTTATAGCTACAAAGTACTGATTATTTTAAAACAAATCCCATTTTGCAGTTTTTTTATTGCATTTCGAAAAAAAATGTGATGAATGGCTATAATTTATCACAATAAATTCTTAATTTTGCGTTTATAAGATTAATAAAGTTTTCACAAATGACAAAATATTCCAAAATAGTAACAGTTATATTGCTTGTTTGCGGAGTATGTGTTTTCGCTTTCGCAGACAGGGGCGGTTTTGTGAAAAAGAACAAAACCCAGCTCAATATAAAGACAACCGGCAATTTAAAAAATTCTATTCCTTTTAATTTAAAATCGGGACTTACTTATAGAGGTAGTTTCCTTACAGATCGCGAACAAATCGGAAACGCTGTGGTAAGCGATGCGTATATTTCTTACAAAAAAGGAAATACAGTTTATATTTTACCGTACAAGCAAAAAATATTAATTCCTGAATACAGCCAACAGGACGGTTACAAATTAATTATTAGGGGAAGGAAATAATAATTGTTTCATAAAAAGTGTTTTTAAAGGAAACCTGCAGTAATGCAGGTTTTTTTATGCCCTCCATGTTGCAAAAGAAAGTGTAGCTGTAAAAAAAGCAAACTGCTCTTCTTTATTGGTTCTTCATGGGCGTTTAGTCACTTTTATTTTTTTAGGAAAATGAATGGTATTTACTTCAGATGTGTCTGCAGATACCTCTATCAGCCTGAAGTTACAAACAGGAAAGAAACAATCAATTCACTTTCAACTAAAACAAAAGAAAGTTTCGGTCAGCGGCAGTTGTTGAAAAATAGGAATCTGTGATATTTGTTGCCTCGCTGGAGCACGCAGGCTTTATTGCAACAATCGAAACTATTGTTCAGCAAAAGAACAAACAAGCAGGATTTCATTTCACAAAACAAGAATATAATTAGAAGAGTCGCGGGTAAGCAGCTGGAAATTATTTTGCTTTTGTTTCCTCATAAGTCATCACCCGATAACCAGAAGTAGGAATTTCAAATTTTGAAGCAGACACAGGGTTATAATTAATAGAAGCAAGCGTAAATTTGAATTTCATTTTACCGTTTTCCATTTCGTATTGTACAGGCAATCCGGGCAATGTTTTAAACTGTGCATCATATGATTTGTTTGCCACATTTACATCGGTAGTATAATAAACCGTAAAACTCGCCCCGTTTTTTAATTTGGCAATCGCTTTTTTACATTTAAAACCCGCAATGGTTGCAGTTTCATTCGTATTCTCAAAAACAATTCCTTCATATTTTTTATTATTCTGCTCCCAGTTTTGAGCAGTCATGGTAATCATCAGTTTCTGTCCACTGTAATCTTTCAGAATCACTCCTTTGCCGGTAGTCGCATTATAAATAGTCGCTTCCCGGCCAAGGCTACTAACCAGTTCTGTCCTGCTGTCATTTCCTTTTAGATAAACAGTAGTAGTAGCGCCATCGAGCATATCAGCCATTTTTGGTTCTCCGCTACCGGTTTCTACAGACATATTATAAATAAGCGTTCCTTCTGAAAGCGTTTTTTGTGCCGATGCAGAAAACGAAAAAAAGGCGAATGAAAGAAGAAATATAATTGAATAAGATTTCATAATATGCTTATTATTTAGAGATAATTCAATGATATAGATAAGATTA